>DAICYU010000803.1 GCA_027311485.1 Acetobacteraceae bacterium | reverse complement strand
AGGTGCTTGTGGGGGTAACCTCGTGGAAGTTCGAGTCTTCTCGACCGCACCAGATGATCGCCTTTCGTGTTCATGGGGCCGCGTGGCATTCGCGCTTCGGCCTGATCGCGGGCATGCAGCGGCACATTAGCCGCGAACCGAGTTTGAATCGAGAGCCCGGGAACAAGGGAAGAACATCGCCGGGCTTTGGCGCTTTGATGCTCACCATGTCAATTCCCATCGCCGGACCGCTTCACCGCGTTGAGATATAGGGCTGCAGCGTCGGGATCGCTGATTTTTTATCCTGCCCCTGCGTTTCATCCGGACATCGTTGCCCGTCCGCTGGTACGCGGTCAGCACCGCGTACGGGGCAAGGTTCATTCAGCCAGTCGGCACCTGTCGCTTTGTCCCAATGTCAGGGTCAATGCGGGTGTGACCTCGGATCGCAAGTGGCTAGCATGAGGCTGAAGCGAATCCGGAGAGAGGCAGAACTCGATACGATCCCGGCCAGCCTGCTTCGCCTGATAAAGGGCCGTGTCCGCCCGGGCCAACGGCGCATCCGGGTTGTCGTCGGCGTCAGTCATCACCGAAATGCCGATGCTGACGGTAAACGGGATCGGCCGACCGTCAACGTCCGCCGGGTTTTCCGCAATTCTGTCTCGCAATCGCGCAGCAAGGGCCCCGGCTTCGTCGCTTCCGGCACCGCACAGGACGACGGCGAATTCCTCGCCCCCCAGGCGACCGGCAGCATCCTGCCGCCGGATCTCGTTCCGCAGCAGGTCTGCGAAGCTTCGTATCACACTGTCGCCAGCCGCATGCCCGTAACGGTCGTTAATCGATTTGAAGTGGTCGATGTCCAGCATGATAACGGCAGCCTGCATGCAGGCGGCACGCCTGATCCGGTGCAGTTCAAGCTCCATCTTTTCCCGGAAGAACCGGCGATTGGGCAACTGGGTCAGAAAGTCAATTCGCGCGAGACTCCTAAGCTCCTCCTCCGCACGCTTTCGATTGGTAATGTCAATAATAAGGCCGTGCCAGATCGTGCTGCCGTCAGCCGCACGAGAGGGTCTCCCGTCAGCCTGGTGCCATCGAAGCCCCTGTCTTGGCAGCAACACGCGATACTCGACATGCCAGGGAGACAGGTCGGCGGCTGAGGCGATCAGCGAAGCATGGTAGGCGTCACGGTCCTCAGGGTGAATGCGGTCCAGCACTGGGGCGGCGCTGGCAAGGGCCGCAGAGGCGGGCACCTCATAGATGTCGGTGATTCCGTTGCTTGCGAAGTTAAACGCGCCTACACCATCCGGACCCAGTCGATACTGCAGAACGACACCCGGAATTTCATTGGTAAGATTTGTCATCAAATCAATTGTATGCCGCAACTGCTCGGCTAACCCACGCGTCGCGGTAATGTCCGTGGTAGTCCCCACCATCCGCAACGCACGGCCAGCCGGATCACGTGATACCACCTTGCCGCGGCTCAGAACCCATTTCCAGCTTCCATCCTTGCATCGAATTCGATGCTCGACCTCATAGGTTTCCGTCAGGCCTTCGAAATGGTCCTGCATTGCCTGCTGGACCGAGGACAGGTCCTCGGGATGGATCCGCGTATATGCTTCGTCAATCCGGGTCGAGAGCTCGGACTCGT
>DAICYU010000802.1 GCA_027311485.1 Acetobacteraceae bacterium | reverse complement strand
GGCTCGGCCGAGAATCGGGCGCGCTACCCGCTCGAAGTCTTCGCCGCAGTGCGCGCGGTGTGGCCGGCGGAGCGTCCGATGTCGGTGCGCCTCTCCTGTCACGACTGGGCCGAGGGCGGCAACACGCCGGCCGAGGCGGCGCTGTTCGCGCGGCTTGTGCCCGGGGCTGCCGGCCGCATTCGCGGCGTCAGCAACGGCGTGGACCATCGTTACTTCGATCCGGCGGCGGCCGATGTACCGCTCGTCGAATGCGCCTTTGATCCATCATCGCCGACTTTCGTGTTTACCGGGACGATGGATTATCCGCCGAACGTCGATGCGGTGGGATGGTTCGCCACCGAAATCCTGCCGTTGATCCGGCAGACCGCACCCGCCGCCCGGTTCCTGATTGTCGGCGCCAACCCGACCCAGGCGGTACTGCGCCTTGGTCAGCGTGACGGCGTGACCGTGACCGGCCGGGTGCCGGACGTGCGGCCCTATCTGGCGCAGGCCACCGCCGCCGTCGCGCCGATGCGGGTCGCGCGCGGCATCCAGAACAAGGTGCTGGAGGCGATGGCAATGGCCCGCCCGGTGGTGCTGACCGCCGGCGCGCTGGAAGGCATCGAGGCGACGCCGGGGCAGGAGGTTCTGCTGGCCGACACGTCCGCCGCCTTTGCCGCTTCCTGTTGCCGGATGCTGGACCCGGCCGCCGCCGCTGCCATTGGCGCAGCGGCGCGCGCCCGGGTTCTGCGTGACTATGACTGGCAGGCGACGCTTCGCCCGCTCGATGATGTCCGGCGCACAAACGTCGCGGCACGCCTGACCGAACCTGCATGAGGGCCCGATTGATGGTCTGCCGCACATGAACAGCGCCGTCATGACCACGCTCGAGGCCCCGCCGGTCGCGCCGGATCCACGACGCCTGATCGTGCCGGTCGGCCTTGGCCTGCTGCTGCTGGGCGCGCTGTTCAGTTCCGAGGTCGCCGCCGCGGTTCACACCTGGATGAACTCGACCGCCTACAATCACTGTTTCCTCGTCATTCCGATCGCGCTGTACCTGATCTGGGAACGTTGGGGGACGCTGTCCGGCATTCCCATGCGCCCGATGCCGGCGGCGGCGCTGCTGTGTCTGCCGGTCGGCGCCGTCTGGCTGGTGGCGGAGCGGCTGGGGATCATGGAAGGCCGGCAATTCGCCGCTGTCGGCCTGGCGGAACTGCTGTTCCTGGCTGTCATGGGCAAGCGCCTGTGGTGGGCGCTGTCCGGCCCGTTGCTGTACTTGTATTTCCTGGTGCCGTTCGGAGAGTTCCTGACGCCCAAATTGCAGGATATCACGACGTTCTTCGTCCGCCATGGGCTGAATGTGCTGGGCGTGCCGGCCTACATCGATGGCTATATCATCGAAATTCCCCAGGGCACGTTCTATGTTGCTGAGGCGTGTGCCGGGTTGCGCTTCCTGATCGCCTCGATCGCGTTCGGCTGGCTGTATGCCCTGCTGATGTATCGCAGCCCGGTGCGGCGCGGCGTGTTCATCCTGGCCTCGCTGACCGTGCCGGTCTTCGCCAACGGGCTGCGCGCCATCGGGATTGTCTACCTGGGCTATTTGCTGGGCAGCGCGCAGGCCGCCGCGGCGGATCATATTATCTACGGCTGGATTTT
>DAICYU010000801.1 GCA_027311485.1 Acetobacteraceae bacterium | reverse complement strand
GACTGCGCAACATTTATTGGCGCGATGGCAGCCCCATCTGCCAGAACGGGCAAAATTCCGCGCCGGAACCGCCCGTATGACGCCGCGGACGAGGCAGCTGACGCGTGGGCGTTCGCTGGGTGCGAGGCGCCGATGCCGCGGGTTTGATTGCCGTAGCCGCGAGCGCCGCATTGGTTGCTGCGGCCGGCAACGGGTCACCCGGCGGCGGGTCCGGCATTTGGGAAAGCCGGGGGCCCAGGGAGCGGCAGATACCCGGGGGGCAGGACCAGGGGAAACCAGGGTCCGGGGAAAGACAAGCTCCCGGGTGCGTCAGGCGGAGCCGTCGCGATGGCATGCATTTTGTCCTGAATTGTAGCCCATACCGATGTAAATTCGTAGGTGTTTATGCCGCAGCCCGGTCGACTGGCTTATGCACCAGAATGACAATACCATTACTTCATTTCGAGGAAACTATACTTTTTACGCCACGAGACGGCCGATACAATTCTGTTTCGAGAGATCGGCGGATAACGCAATGGCCACTTGACCAGCCGCCGAACGCGACGAAAAAAGGATCCTACCAGTCGGTAGGATGTCGCGCCTCCGATTGACCACCGGAGGAGACCTGTATGGACAACCTTGCAACCAGCCTGGCCAGTGCGGCCGGCTCCCGCAGCCGAATGAGCAACGTTCGCTGGCGTATCTTCTACCTGCTGCTGGCGACCGTTTCGATCAACTATATCGACCGTGCATCGCTGTCCGTCGCCATGCCGATCATCAGCAAGGAATTCCAGATTACCCCGGCGATCCAGGGCGTGCTGCTCAGCAGCTTCTTCTGGACGTATTGCTTCATGCAGATACCCGGTGGCCTGCTGGCGGACCGATACCTGCCGCGGGCGGTGATTGCCGGCGCCACCATCCTGTGGGGTACGTTCGCCGCCCTGGGTGCCGCGGCAACCGGCTGGGTCACCATGCTGCTGACCCGCCTCGGCCTGGGTCTGTCCGAAGGTCCGATCTATCCCGCCGGCGCCAAGCTGATCGCCATGTGGATGACGCCGGTGGAACGAGGCCGAGCGGCGGCGCTGCTGGATGGCGGCGCGCCGCTGGGCACGGCGCTGGGATCCCTGATCATTGCCGGGCTGATCGCGGCCCTGGACTCCTGGCGCCTGGCGTTCCTGGTGGCCGGTCTCGGGACGATCGCCTGCGGTGTGTTCGCCTGGCTGTATATACGAAACCATCCGCATCAGCATGACGCTGTCAATGATATCGAGCGGCAGCATATCGAGGACGGCCTGGCGCACGCGGCGGCGGGCCAGGGGGAAAACCCGACGATCGGCGCGATCCTGCGCACCCCTTCCGTCTGGCTGCTGTTTGTCGGCTGGTTCTGCTTCAACTCGCTCTGGTACGGCTTCCTGACCTGGGTGCCAAGCTTCCTTAGCAAGACTCAGGGCCTGAACATCGCCGGGCTGGGCTGGGCAACATTCCTGATCTTCTTTGCTGGCTTCGTTGGGGAACTGACCGGCGGGCAACTGCTGGACAGCTGGCTGCGCTCGGGTGCGTCGGCTGAGCGGGTCTATCCGCGGCTGTTCGGGTTCTCGGCGGCACTCGCCACCATCTCGGTGTTCCTGGTGGCGTATGTGCACAGCGAAGCCGGCGTGATCACGCTGCTGGCGACAACTTTGTTCTTCCT
>DAICYU010000800.1 GCA_027311485.1 Acetobacteraceae bacterium | reverse complement strand
GGATGCGGCGCGACGGCCTTAGTCCAAAGGATTTCGGCCTCTACGTTCGCTCTCATCCGGACAGTCTCTTGATCACTGCCGCCAACAAGATGCGTTCCGGCCAGGAGGTAACAGTCGAGCAGACCTTCAGTGGCCGATTGCGGGAGAGCTACGTCGTTTCAACCGATCCAGACTTGAACGTCCGGAACTTCGATCTGATCGCCGAACACTGGCGGGGCGGTTTTGGAGGGCGGCCGGAGGAGGACACCGGCAAGGGCATCATTTTCCGTGATGTCCCGATCAGTGTATTCGAGGACTTCCTGACGCGTTTCGAGTGTCACTCGGCCTTCGCTGGCATCAAATCCGACGTTCTGAACTATCTCGAAAGGATCGCGGAGAAGCGCCCGCTTACCGATGTGCTGCTAATCTCACCCACAGGTATTCCCAACGAGAAGCCCTTTACTCTCGCAAACCAGGTGCGTGTTGTGGGGAAGGATCAGCCGAATGGAACCGCGTGGCGCCTCAACAAGGACCGTGTCGCCTCCCGCGGCGACGAGAAACTCGGGCTGAGCGAGGCGCAGCGGAATGAGGCTGAGGTGCTGGCCGGCGGTGAGGACGGGTCCGGAGCGGTGTCCGACACTCACTATCGGATGGTCCGGAACCGACCGCTTCTCATGATCCACAGCCTCGAGCCCCGGGACGGCGCTTTGACGGGGCCGATCGCCGCTTTCGGCGTGAGCTTTCCCTACGGGGACTACGCAACCACCATCAATGTGGTTGTGAACAAGGTCTGGCTCCAGCACATGCAGGGCTATAGCGACGACCCAGACGAGGAGGAGGACTACGATGCCTGAGTCCTCCCCATGGGATGACATCGCTGTCCCCGGTGCGGACTTCAACGTTCGCCAGGTCCCTGGTGGAACCGCAGTGCCGTGCTTCTGGGGACGGAACTCGACCGGCGCCTGCCTGTTCATTGTTGAGCTTCAGGGATCCCACACCAACCAATTCCGGAATGATAGGGTGACGGTGCATGGTATCGATGTCGATCTTCGCGTAGGCGAACATGGACAGCAGCGTCTTATCCTCACTCTTGAAAAACAGGTCGATCGAGATCTTTTCGAGAGCCTCTGCCGTACGCTTGCATCCGCGCTGGAGCACGCCACCGACTCAGCCAGTTCGCTTGCTGTCGCGTTGGTGCATATCCGGCGTTGGAAAACCTTCCTTTCTGGTCGTAGCCAGCACCTGTCGGCCGAGGAAGTCCGTGGTCTCTTCGCTGAACTCACCTTTCTTCTGGAGCTGATCGAGCGGCAGATTTCAACCATCGCCGCTGTCGAGGCTTGGCTCGGCCCGGAAAGGTCACACCAGGATTTCATCTTCGGCAACACTGCGGTCGAGATCAAATCGCTCTCCGGCACCGAGCGCAGCACAGTCCGCATTTCCTCCGAGGATCAACTCGAATCGCTCAACGATGAACTGTTTCTGCGCATATACCGACTAAGCAGCCTGTCCGACGCGAAGGGCGCGCAATCCCTTAACGAAATCGTCTCCGCAGTACAGACGCGGCTCCGCGAGGCCGAGGCTGTCGAAGCGTTCGACCGCAAGCTTGTAGCGCACGGCTACGCGCCCATTCCCGACTACGACGGGCCGCGCTTCGTTGTCAGCGGTTTGCACAGCTATCGCGTCCGCGATGGCTTT
>DAICYU010000007.1:13579-24744 GCA_027311485.1 Acetobacteraceae bacterium | reverse complement strand
TCAAGGATGGCAAGATTTGTTCGCATGCCCAATTAACCAACCACAAATTTCTGTTACCGAACTGTGTAGCGGAACGAAGACGTCTACAAGTAGTAAAATCGACCTTGATGTGCAGAAATAATGTCTAGCAGTGCCGTAAGCATGACTACTAGTTCGATTTCATAATGTATTTATGTATCGAAGTAGATATCGAGCGGAAATTCCGCATTTCGTTTTGATTAGTTTACGTACGACCAGGATCCGTTCGTCAACTCGATATCGACGGATGTTCGTCCGTAGGAAGAACCACCTCGGGATGCAGAACGCCGGCTGTTGAAACGTTATGCCGTGCGACATGGGACAGGAAGGCACGCAGTTCCGGCAGAATTCCAGCATCGTTTATGATGCGCAGTCGAACCAGGTCCCGCTCGACAGCAACGACCCAGCATGCCAGCGGATCTTCCAGCACATCCCAAAGCCAGAGTTCATCGCCGTGGCGAAGATACAGTGGCCACGCGACTGCATAGGGCGATTCAGGCTTATCAACCCGTGCCAACGCCCCTCGCTCCGAAATGTTCAGCAACAAACCGCGCGCCGGTATTGCGCCGCGCCGCCGGAACCAGATCGAGCGCCGGACCGAAAAGCGAGGTCCGGACCGCCGTTCCGGGCGTGCAGGCTCCTCGCCGCCAATCACTTCATTCTCGCCGCGTGGATGATTATCACCAGCCGACATATTGAAATCCTGATGTGGCCTCACTGCTCCAATCAAGTAGGTCGACGCCGTCCAGACTGTTCCTACTTGCCAGGTATCGTGCCAGCATCGATCAGCGTTCTCAAGCCGAAACCGACAAAACAGCCGCGGCCATGCAACGCATCAAACCGAATGCATCGAAATCACCCAAATTGTTACGCCCGGAGCCGGATCTATTCCTGACGATCGGCTCTTTCCTTGGACAATATCAGGCCGTTTGGGCAAGAGGGATCTCCTGCCCAAGCATGTCCAGCACTTTATCAACGATCACCAGCGTATCGGTGTCCTGACGGAAGGCGATTGCGACCGCGCCACTACCATGACGGACGATGCGGGCACTGACCGGCTCATGAACGCCCGGGAGGATAATTTGAATTTGTGCCCCGGTTTCTCCGGTCAAGGAAGACCGCAGTAGGGCGCCGCCACGGGATATGTTCTCGACGATCGCCGTAATAGTGCCGCGGCGATCGATGATTGCTGCCTGCGCGCCGTGCCCGGCTATGCGAACATACCGGCGGTGATAGGAGTCATCCTGCGCCATAACCCTGAGAAACTGATCAACTTCGCCACGCAGCGTTTGGGCAACCTGGCCAATTTCGTCAGACGCCACGAGGACCGATTTGCTCATCCCCTCGGCACCTTCGGCGATGCCCACAACCTCGGTCATGGACGTCGCGGTTCGCTCGCTGGTCTGGGCGACAGTTTGGACGCTGCTGGCAATCTCGCGCGTTGTCGTGCCCTGTTGCTCGATAGCAGCGGCAATGGCCGCAGATACCGCGTCAACTTCACTGATAGCCGTTCCAACTTCGCGGATCGCCTGGGCCGTATGCACGGTGGCCAACTTGATGGCATTGACCTTCTCGCTGATCTCCGAGGTGGCCTGCGCGGTTCGCGCCGCCAGCATTTTGACTTCGGAGGCAACGACGGCAAATCCCCGCCCGGCCTCGCCGGCTCGCGCAGCCTCGATCGTGGCATTCAGTGCCAACAGGTTCGTCTGGCCTGCTATCTTTGAGATCGTATCGCCGACATCACCGATATGTTCCGCCATCTTCGACAAGCGAAGGAACGTATCTTCCGTCTCAGCCGCTCGGCCTACAGCAGCCTTTGTTGCCTCGGTCGCATGTGACACCTGCCGAGCGATTTCATGGACGCTTGCTGATAACTCTACGGTAGCCGCGGCCACCGTGGCCAGATCGCGTGACGACGTCGTTGTTTCGTCTGCGGTCTGTACTGCGCTCAGGCGCGTGCGATCGGTACTCTGCGTCATATGATGTGCAGTCTGCGACATTCTGCCAGCTGCGTCGGTCAGCCGCACAAGCACCCCTGAAATGATCCCACCAAAATCTTCGGTCAGCCTATTCATGGCGGCTTGCCGCCGGTCCTTGCCCGCACGCTCATCCGTCGCGTTCTGCTCAAGGAGCACTCGCTGGACGGAGTTGCCTTTTAGCACCGATAGCGCCCGGGCAAGGGCGCCGATCTCATCGGCCCGCTCAGTGCCGGCGATGGCAACGCTGAAGTCACCCTGGGACACACGCTCCGTCGCCAACGCCAGATCGCGCGTCGGTCGCGCGACGCTGCGGCCCAGGAACCAGATCACGCACCCGACCGCCAAGCCCACGCCAAGGCCGAACGCCGCCAACATCAGGCCAAGGCGGCGACGTGCCACGGCTAGGTCGTCCACATAGAGGCCCGTTCCAATCACCCAACCCCAGGGCTTGAAGCCCTGGACATAGGAGAGTTTGGGGACCGGCGCGTTAGCCCCCGGCCGCGGCCACAGATAATTCACCAGCCCCGAACCGTGCGCCCGGACAGCCTCGACGGCGCTGATAAACAGGCGCTTTCCGTTGGGATCTTTGAACTCGCTGAGGTCCGTCCCGTCGAGCTTTGGGTTGAACGGATGCATGACCATCCTGGGATGCATGTCGTTGACCCAGATATATTCATTACCAAGATACCGGATCGACTTGATCGCCTGCAAAGCTGCGCGCTGCGCATCCTCATGAGACATCGCCCCGAGCCGCTCCTCCTGTTCGTAGCCCGCAGCGATAGCCGATGCGGCATCGACTGCCGAATGCAGCAGTGCAACGCGCGCATCCAGGATTCGGGAACTCTCCATAAGATAAATGGATGCAACCAATATACAGACTGCAAAAACCGCGGTCGCGGTTGCAAAATGAAGCCTTACGCTGATCGACTTCACGACGAGGGCCTTTCTGTTCATCAAATTGCCAAGGGCATCTGTTTCGTTCGGCGCGGCGAGTGCGCAGCGCCGACTGCGTCGCGGGAAGTCCCCTGACGCATTCGACATGACTTTAGCGAATAGTACCGGTCTTATAATGTTTCTGCAACTACATAAGTCGCCATTATCTTTATTTACCACGAAACCAGTCTGGCCTATGAACGTTCCTCTGGTTTGAAGACCCAGGGCGATCAACCGCCCCGAACGCCTGCCAGGAAGTGAGAGACTTCATGCCGCAATGTACCCGCCTGTGCGGTCAGGTCTGTTGCCGACACCAGAACCCCGTTGGCAGCTGTCCCCACATCTGCTGAGATGCGGCTCACTCCCTCAATATCCTGCAGAACCTGCCTTGTTCCCTGGGCGGCGTGGCTTACGCTGCTTGCGATCTCATTCGTTGCGGCACCCTGCTCCTCGACAGCCGCGGCGATGGCGCTGGCAATCCCGCTGATGCGATCGATAGTCGCAACGATTTCCCCGATTGCTGTGGCCACCTGTTCAGTTGCGGCCTGCACACCGGCAATCTGCCCGCGGATATCTTCGGTCGCCCGCGTGGTCTGCCCCGCCAGCTCCTTCACCTCCGATGCAACCACCGCGAAGCCTTTGCCCGCGGCCCCGGCACGGGCCGCCTCGATTGTTGCATTCAGGGCCAAAAGATTCGTCTGGGTCGCGATGCTCTGGATCAGCTCAACCACCTCATCAATCGTCTTCGTAGCCGTCACAAGCGTATTGACGATGCCGCTGGTGTGTGACGCCTGCTGCACGGCAGCCTGGGCAATCTCGGCCGATTCAGCGACCTGACGTGCAATTTCCGAAACCGAAGCGCCCAGCTGCGCAGTGGCTGCCGCGACCGATCCGACGTTTTCGGTCGCCTGCCCGGAGGCCACGGCGACAGCATGCGCCTTGGCGGTGGTCGCGTCAGCCATCCCCTGCATGGAGCGGGCTGCGGTCTGCATATGCGTCGCGGCGGCGGCAAGTCCGTCCACGACAACACCGACGTGCCCTTCGAAGTCCCCTGCCATCCGCAGGCGTATCTCACGCTCGCCATGCTCCCTGTCCGCCTTCTCCTGGGCGGCCAAGGCTTCGCGGTCGCGCAACTCCCGCGCGCGGTCTCGGAACGCCAATGTCGCACGCGCCATTTCCCCAAGTTCATCACGCCGCTGGAGATCCTGGATTTCAGTATCAAGATCGCCATGAGCCAAGGCCAACATGGTTCGTCGGAGCCGAGTGAACGAAGACTCGATATCATGGTTAATCAGCCAGGTCAGAACAAGGCTCATGACCAGGACCACGCCGGCAATCGCCGCAAAATGCAGCAGCCAGCTATACAGCGCCGCGTCGATATCGTCCGTCCATGCGCCGGCCATGAACTCCAGCCCCCATGGGGCAAAGCGACCAACATAGGATAGCTTTGGCAATGCCATGGTGCTGCCTGGCTTGGCAACATTGTACGAGATGACCCCACCATCCCCATTCCCAAGGGCGGCCCGGGCCAGATCCGCGCTGGTCAGGCCGGCATCATTATGGGCGGATGTCGGCTTGCCTTCCCGCCTAGGATCTCCACCGTGGATGACGACCATGCCGCCATAGGTTTGTGCGAGAATATAGTCATCCTTCGTTCCGAACCGGATACGGTGCAATTCGTTACGAAGCAGGGAAATGGCTGTTTCCCGGTCGATCTCCTTGGCAACGACCTTGTCCTCAAGCTGTTGGGCCATCCCGATGACGACGGTGATGGCCGCGTGGAGCTTGTCGATACGATCATCGAGCATACGCTGACGTACGGTCGACACCGTCAGTACCCCAAGCGCAAGCAGACCAAGAATGGATATTCCCATCAGGGAAAGCAGCTTCGTGCGAAGCTTTATATAGGGGAGGAAAAGCACGGCGGCGTTCCGTTAGCCGTAAAGTAGACGGGTAATCAGAATTTCCCGTACGCCGTTCGGGCGGAGTTTGGAAATGCTGTCAAACAAGGAAGCCTTGATCATCACGAGGTCGGTATGTCCGGGCGCAAGCATGCCCTGCGCCGCCATGGCCATAAGGCGGCTGATGCACAGGTCCTTCAGCCGTGGCGCAATATCGTTCAGATCGGTTGCTGCATCCGGCGCAGCTTCCAGCGTGATGCCAATTACGACATAGCCCATCGAGCCTTCGTCAGGCAGATTGATGGTGAATTCGCCGAGCGGAACGAAAGTTGGTTTGGGCGGTTTGGGGGATTCGGCAGCCCAGGACGATATGGCCCAAGGAGCAGCAGCCATGAAGGCGAAAGTCAGGCGGCGGGTAGTGATGGCCATGGTTCGCCTCATCGATCCGTCGGTTAGAATGGCGATACGCGATTGAGAACATCCTGTCCCCATGTCGGCCTTTGGAGGTCCGAGGAAACGCCGCGGCCGCCATAGGCGATCCGTGCCTCGGCAACGCGATTGGATGAAATGGTATTGTCAGCCGCGATGTCCTCGGGCCGGACGATGCCGCGAATTTCCATCTCACGCAGTTCGTTATTTAGCCGTATTTCCTGGCTGCCGGCGATTTCCAGGTTGTTGTTCGGCAAGACACGTACAACGGTAGCGGCAACATTCACTGTCAGCGTTTCCATACGCTTGATGTCACCCTGTCCCTGCGTGCTGTCGTTGCCGGCGATATTGATTTCGGGATTTGTCAGGGCTGCGGGAGAGATCACGTTGCCAAACAAGCCAAACAGGTTGGTTATGCCCAGGCTGTTTGCCGTGGTGCGGGTCAACGCGGTCTGGTTGGCAAATTCCGCCTGCTCCTGGAGGTTGACAGCCACCGTCAGAAGGTCCCCGACATTGCGGGCCCTTTGGTCGCGGAAGAACGCCTTCGAGCCGGGACGCCAGAGTGAGCCGCGCGATATGGCCTCGAGTGGCGCTACGTTGGCTGCCCTGATAACCGGCTCATTCATCGCTGTAGGCGGGATCACATTGACATCCCCGGGCTTGCTGAAGTTCGGCGGCTTCTGAAAGTGGTCGAGTGTATCGCAGGCGCTGAACGCCAGCAGGCCGGTCAGCGCAATCGGGGCAAGAAGGCGCCGCAGGTTCATTGTGCTGAGTTCACTTCCACAATACCCTCGCCGGTCACTGTCCCGCGAATGGTGCGGAGTGAAACCGGGTTCAGGACCCGCACTTCATCGCCGATTGCCCCGGCATCCAGCGCCCGCCCCTCCAATTCCAGAGACAGGTTGCCCCGCTTCCACAAGACCGTGACCGTGGTGCTTGCCTTGACCGCGGTCACCGCCCCTACATCCTGCTCATCCACGTCATGACCTGCGTAGATGCGGCGCTTGACCTCCAGTCCGATAATCTTCGCCGAGGCCGGCATGATGTTGCGTTGACGGCCGGATGGCGCCTGCGCAACAACGTCGTCACCACGGACAATATCGCCGGGAACGAGGGTATGGACCGCATGCCACACATCCTCGGCTGCTGCCACCTGGCACAGCGCGAGCAGGGCCGCCCCGGCGAAATACAATGAGCGAATGCGCGTCATGTCCTGCTCACCGAATCTGGGTTGTGGTCTGCATCATCTGATCCGCCGCTTCGATGACCTTGCTGTTCATCTCATAGGCACGCTGGGCGCTGATCAGGTTGGTCATCTCCTGAACCACATTTACGTTCGAAGATTCCACATATCCCTGCTGTATGGTGCCGAACCCGGGATTGGCTGGAATGCCCTGCAGCGGCGTCCCGGATGCCTGCGTTTCCAGGAAATCGTTACCACCCTGCGGATCCAATCCCGCTTCGTTTACAAAATTGAAAAGCTGCAACTGGCCGATCGTCGACTGCGTCCCGTTTGGCGCGGTTTCGATGACCTGACCTGCTGTGTTGACCGTCACGGCTGTTGCGGTCGGCGCCACCGTTATTCCCGGCTCAACCGGATAACCTTCGTTGTTGACGATTTGCCCGGTCGCCGAGAGCTTGAATGTGCCGTCGCGCGTATAGGCGATGTCACCGCTGGGCATCTTGATACCAAAATAGCCCCGCCCGTTGATCGCCAGGTCAAGCTGATTGCCGGTTTCAGTCAATGAGCCCTGGGTCGTGACCCGCGTAACGCCAGACGGCCGGACGCCCAGCCCCAGCTGCATGCCGGTTGGCAGGATGGTCCCGGCCTCCGATGATTGGGTCCCGACACGCGTTACGTTCTGGTACAGCAAGTCTTCAAATTCCGCCATGCGACGCTTGAAGCCGGTCGTGCTGACGTTGGCAATATTGTTGGAAATGACCTCGACGTTGGTCTGCTGCGCTTCCATACCCGTCGCAGCGATTGTCAATGCACGCATCATGGGCTTCTGCTCCTAGGCAATGGCTACGCGGCAGGCGTACCAAGCGTTTGAATCATCTTCTGTTCGCGGTCGTTATCGTCGTTCAGTAACGATTGCAGCTGCTGATACGCGTTGCTCAGGGCCGACATGTTGGCGATCTCGGTCACCGGTTTGACTGTCGAACCTTCCAACGCGCCCTGGACGATACGGGAATTTGGATCGCCGTCGTCAATCGGCTGCATGGCCATCGGCGGCGCCACAAGCAGCCCGTCCCCGCTCTTGCGCATGACCTGCGGGTTTGAAGGGCGGAAGGTGCCGATCTGCCCAACGTTTTGCGGAGCATTGCCGACCGTCGCGATCACTGTGCCATCGGCTCTTATTTCCAAACCGGAGTACCCTGGCGGCAGCTGCATCGTGGCCCCACCGGGCGTCAACACTGGCCTGCCGCTCGCGTCCGTCAGCGTGCCATCGGCCGCCACCTGCAGCCGGCCATTTCGCGTATACTGGGTTCCCTGGGGCGTCTGGACGGACAGATAGCCATCCCCCTTGATGGCAATGTCAGTAGGATTGCCGGTCGTTTCGATCGGTCCGGCTTCCTGATCGATATAGGTCGCCCGATCCTGCACGAAGGCGACGTTGCCGCCGGGAACATTCAGGCGATCGACGTAGCTCTGGAACAGTTGCCGGTCTGCCTTGAAGCCCGCGGTACTGGCATTGGCCACGTTATTGGCCACCACCTCCAGCTGTTTCTGTAACGCAACCTGCGCAGATAGCGTAACGTAAGTCGGACCTTCCATGTCAGGACCCCTTACCTGAGCTGACCGGTGGCAAAAGTGTTTCGATCCGCCTGGCACGTTCCAGCGCGGCCTTCATCGTCGGCAGCGACAATGCGCCGCCCGCCGCCGCGGCGCCGCCCGAAGGCGGCAAGGCCGAGATCATGCGCTCGGCCAGCGCGTCCTTGGCAGGAAGCAGTGTGCGATCGGGGCTGGTTCCGGATAATGCAAGCGCGAATCCGTAACGATCCGCTGCTTCCTTCCGGGCTTCGGCGCTCAGCGTCGGCTCATGCAGCAAGGTGGCATAGGCGTCCGCCGCCGCCCCCCACGCCTTGGCACTGAACAGCAGTTCGGCCCGCCGGGTCTGATCGGCGATGCCGGTCAGTCCATCGAGTTGCCGCGCGGCGTCTGCCGGCCGTTCCATCTTCTCCAGCGCATCCGCGCTGATCCGCTGGGTGGCAGGCGACTCAGGCAGATCACGCACCAGCAGCAGCGCCACGGACGGGTCGCCGGCCCGTGCTTCCGCCAACGCACGGATCGCCTTGCCCTGCGGAGTCGCCGCCACCTCGGCCGAGAGCTGGTGCACCACTTCCAGCGCAGCGGAGGCCATGCCCTGGTCCAACATCAGGCGCGCGGCACCCATCCGGATATCGTCGCCCGCACGGCCCGGCGTCCCATAGCCATCGTATTTCAGGTAGAGCGCGATGCGCCGGCTGGGCTCCGGCAAGTTGGGGATCGGCGGGTCGACCAACAGGACGCGCAAAATCCTCGCCGCCAGCGCCGCGCCACGACTGTCCGCGCCGCGGACACCATGCGGGCTGGCGCTTTGGTCCGCGATCGTCAGCGCGCCGGCATAGTCGCCCAGCCGCAAATGGTGCTCCGCGAGCGCGGCGGCGGCATCCCGGCCGATGTGTTCGCCCCGATAGACCCGGGCCATATCGGCCAGCATCAACTCATCATGGGATACGGTACTACCTTGTCCCGCCAGTCCCAGTTCAGCCAGGCGCTCCCGGGCTACCAACCCAGGCAGGGTTGCCGGGTGCTGCGCGGCGCGATCCAGAAACGCTCGTTCGTCAACCGTATCGCCACCGGACCGGGCGATCCGAGCTTGCAGGAGGAAGCGCGCAGCTTCGTCCTCGGGTGTGCCTAGACTAGCGTTTCGCACGGCATCCGCCACATCGCGCAGGGCAGCGATATTGTCGCCGGCAGCGTCGGAAAGCCGGAACGCAAATGCTTGCAACAGAGGCTCCGGCACACTGCCAAGCGCCCGACTGGCCGCATGCACATCGCGCGCTACAGCCAAGGCGTCATGTCCCGCCGCGCCCGCGAGAGCGCGCCACAGGGGCAGGTCGGTTCTCTCGCAATCGGTCCGGTCTGCCAGAAGGGGGGATTTTGCGTCGATGACGTCCCCCCGCAACAGGCTGGCAATATCTGCATCGCGGCGCAGCCGGATGCGGTCCGTCTCAGCGATCGGAGTGTCGGTATCCAGCGCCGCCAGCGCCGCCTCCCGCGCTTCGCCTGCCAAGCCGTTGCTAAGGTAGAACTCAGCCAACTGCTCCATCTCCGGCGGAGCTTCGTGGGAATTGGCCGCCGCATGCCGAAGCGCCGTCAGCGCTTTCGTGAAGCGCCCCTCCTTCTTCCACGTATTCAGGTCGAAATCCGGGGCACAGACAGGCCGGGGTGGTGGCGCCGGCGGTGCCGCCGCGATAGCGGGGGCGGGCGCAGCGGTACCGCCGCCGGCATGTGCTGAAGGTTTCGGTGTCGGCGGGGGTGCATTCAACTGTGACAGTTTCGCAGTAAGTTCCTCACGAAGCTGCTTGATCTCGTTCTTGGCCTGATCGTTGGCGGGCGGCTCCTTGGCCGGTGCCTTTACGGTACTTTTCGGGGCATCATGAAGCAGCAAGCTGAATATCTTGCCGTCGCGGGCCGACTTCACGTCACAGTCGCAGGTGAGCCGGACGATGATGAAGGATTTCCCGTCTTCGACCCGGGATTCGATCCCGGCGACCTCTCGCGCTCGGGTATAGTATTCGGAGAGTCGCAGTGGCTGGCCCGTGGCAAGCACAACCTGCACGCTGCCGTCGACATTTCGCACCTCAGGTGTTGGCAGATTGCCGACGAGAATATTGACCCTGGCGAAATCAGGATGCTGGAAGTAAGCGATTGCCACCGGCAGCGGGCGCACTTTCGTGCTGGCCACCGCGGCTGCCGAAGGCCGAAGAGCCTCCGCGCCTGCCGGATCGCGGGCTTGGCAGAGGAAGCCCGCGATCGACAGGCTGATGATGAGCAAGCGGCGCATTGATCTAATCCGCCTTGGCGCGAATACTTTTCGCAGCCTCGTTGACCACCTCATCAAGCTCCTCGAAGGTCGGCTGAAAGCGACTCGGCACGGATTTGCGGCCAACTTCGACGGCGAGTTGAGGCGCCAGCCCTTCCAGGTGGGACACGATGACCTGGCGAACCATCCCGAGCATTGATGCCTCCTCCTCCAGCACCCCTTTCAGACGGGCGGCCAGCGGCCCCACCAGACCGTAAGCGAGAAAAACACCCAGCAACGTGCCAACGAGGGCGGATCCGATCATTTCGCCCAGCACCTCAGGCGGCTCGCTGATCGCGCCCATCGCCTTCACAACACCCAGCACGGCAGCAACGATGCCAAGCGCCGGGAGACTGTCCGCCATCATTGACAGCGCTTTGGGGGCGCGCATCTCTTCATGCTGCCGCTTCTCAAGCTCCGTTTCCATCATTTCGCCGACAGTGTGTGCATCGGTGAAATTCATGGTAATACTGCGGAAAACATCAGCAATAAACGTAATGAGTGAAGGATCGGTGGACAGACGCGTGTAGCGCTGGAAGATCGGCGAGGATTCCGTGTTCTCGATATGCTTTTCGAGTGCCATGTTTCCCTCCTGCCGTGCGACGCGCGCCAGCAGGAACACCAGGCACAGGGCATCGACGTAGTCGCTCTTCTTCCAGCGCGATCCAGCGAAAATCTTCTTAAATCCACCCAGGATCTTCTTGATTGTCGACATCTCGTTACTAATCAGCACGGTCATGACGCCTGACCCGAGGATCGTCAGCAGTTCAGGCCCGATAGCCTGCAGAATTACCGCGAATTTACCACCTGAAATTGCATAGCCAGTCCCGATC
>DAICYU010000007.1:0-13563 GCA_027311485.1 Acetobacteraceae bacterium | reverse complement strand
TGACGCGGGTGGTATGGGTTCTCCGCCACCGCTATTTTCATAGCATTTCGCATTCGCACGATGCTAGTTGAATTTCGCAGAGCCGGTTACGGGAGCATTGTTGTGCCGATCCGAATCCCAACCCCAACCATCGGACGCTACGCGCCCGATCCGCAGGTCGTCAGCGCGGTCCGCAACGCCAGCCTCGCGACCGGGACCCAGTTCGATACATTGATGGCGTCGGCCGCGCTCGAAAGCGGCCTGAACCCAGCCGCCAAAGCCAATTCGTCGAGTGCCAGCGGGCTGTTTCAGTTCACCGAGCAGACATGGCTGTCGACGATGCGCCAGTACGGCGCCGCGCACGGACTACAGGCCGACGCCGCCGCGATCGTATCGCAAGGCGGCGCGCTAACCGTTTCCGATCCAGTCGAAAAGCAACGGATACTTAACCTTCGTTTTGATCCAACGGTTTCGGCGACGATGGCTGGCGATCACCTCAAGAACCTCGCCGCAACACTATCCGCCCGTCTCGGCCGCCTACCCGACGCGGCCGAGACGTATCTGGCCCACTTCCTCGGCTCCGCCGGCGCGACACAAATGCTGCAGGCGGCGCAGGTCACGCCTAACATGCCAGCCGCCAGCGTCCTGCCGGATGCGGCGCGCGCCAATCCGGCGGCTTTCAACATGCCTGATGGTACGCCCCGAACAGCGGTGCAATTTGTGCAGCATATCCGCGACCGGGTTGCTAAGGCCTTCATGAGCCTGGGCGCACCGGCGCCATCGGGCGCCCTGACATTTGCCACCCCAACCACCCCGTCCGGCACGGCCGCCGTCGCATCTGGCAGCATTTCCAGCCGCGGCCTTGCGCTGGCCCATGCCAGCGTCACGCCCTCCGAACGGGCCATGGCAGATACGCTTGTCACCGTATTTACCCGGCTGGACCAGAGTGAAAGTCCGTCACGGACGTCCCATGCCAAGCGGGATCATCTGTTCCCGCTTGGCATCGTGTCGGCACTGGCCGCCACCGACGGCACACAGGTCTCAGGAAGCTGATCTGCGGACGGGCGGCAGCCAAAGGTGGTCCCGCCACGTCCAACTGACCGCGGCAGACACAAACACCGAAATATCTGCACCTAAGAAACGGATATACCGTTTCTTGCCTTGCGTTCATTTGGCGCCGGTATGCATTGGATAGCGGTCAGACGCCCAGCATGCAGGGCGTTGCGGTTGGCATCCACCAGGCGCCGGTCGCGTGCTCGCACGCGGAATCAGCCACCAGCGGCCCATCACTCCCGGGCCGCTGGTGTAACGCCGGTCAGATGAACTCAAGCGCGGCATGCAACGCGCCGGACGCCTTCAGCGCATTCAACACCTGAATGAGGTCACGCGGCCCGAGGCCAAGCGCGTTCAACCCATCCACCAGGCTCTGCAACGTCGTCGCCCGCTGCAGCACCTGGAGGTGCTTGTCCGCCTGGTCATACACGTCGACCTTCGTGTTGGGCACAACGACGGTCTGACCGTTGGAGAACGCCGGCGGCTGACTGACCTGCGGCGTCTCTGTCACCCGCACGACCAGATTTCCATGTGTAATGGCCACCGGATCGAGCTTGACGTCGGCGCCGATCACGATCGTGCCGCTTTTCTCGTCGATGACCACGCGCGCGGGAACGTCCGGCGTTACGGGGATACGTTCGATCCGGGCGAGCAGCGCCGTGATTCGATGGGTATAACCGGGCGGAACCTTGACATCCACCGTACCCAGATCCGACGCATCCGCAGTGCCGGCCCCAAGCTGTGCGTTGATCGCCTGCTCGATGCGGTTTGCCGTCGTGAAATCAGGCGTCCGCAATGCCAGACGCAAGGTTGAAAGGCCGTCCAGCGAGTTCTGCACCTCGCGTTCCACGATCGCCCCGCCTGGAACCCGTCCGCCGGTCTGTACGCCCTGCTTGACCGACTGCGCGGCACCCGCAGCCTCAAATCCGCCGACGACCACGGGACCTTGCGCGACGGCATAAACCTCGCCATCCGCGCCCATCAGCGGTGTGACCATGAGCGTGCCGCCATTTAACGACTTGGCATCGCCGAGTGACGATACCTGCACATCGACCGGCGTACCCTGTCGCGCGAATGGCGGTAGCGTGGCCGAAACAATAACTGCGGCGGTATTGCGGGTCTGCAACTGCAGGCCGTTCACGTTCACGCCCATCCGCTCCAGCATGGCGGTCAATGATTGCTGGGTGAATTGTGAGTTGCGCAACGTATCGCCGGAGCCTTGCAACCCGACGAAAAGACCGTAGCCAATCAGCTGGTTGCCGCGTACGCCTTCAATCGACACGAGGTCACGCAACATGATCTGGGCCCGCGCGGCAACCGGCAACCATGCGCAGACCACAACAACTGTCAGACAAAGAAACCGCGCCAGCATTCTGCCAACACTACGCTGCATTGTTCGCTCCGTCGGATAATCAACGCCCCGCTTGGCTCAGTGAACTCACGGAGGCGGCATGTAGTGGGTGAGGCTAAGTTGGGAGATCTGCGCGGTCAGGTTGTAGGATGCCTGCAACTGCGTTTGTAACGTGCTGATATCCGTTGCATCGGCGGCCACGTTGGCCTGCTCGTAACCAGCGATCTGCTGCTGCGTCGTCGCCGCTGCCGAACGCTGCAACGAAATGGCATTCTGCATCTGCGCCTGGGTGTTGCCGACCGAGCCTTGCAATTGGGTCAGCTCGGTCTGCGCGTTGGTCAGCACCTGCAACCCCTGGGCGACGAGCTCGCTTCGCGCGCTGTCGTCCAGCTGACTGGACGGCGCACCCACCATGCTCAGCATCGACAGCCCCTTGAGCAGGTCACGAAAAGCGGGCTGGTTTCCCTGAAGGTTGTACTGCACCGTCTGGTTGGTCCCGATCAGCACGTTCGTAGGCTGCGCGTTCGGGCTGGCTGTGTAGAAAGCCCCGTTGTAGTTTTGACCGGCGACGCTGTTCGTGTTGTCGAATACGCTCGATATTCCGTTGGTTCCGTTCACCAGGTTGCTGATGTCCGACGACGATAGCGGCCCGCCCTTGGCTGTCACAGCCGCGCTCAGGACGGCGTTCATCGTCGCCGTCGGACCGCCCGCCGCATTCGCCGTCTGCATGGGCGGTTGCGTGCTGTCGCCGGCGAACAATGCGCTGCCGGCATAGGTTGTGTTCATCTGGCCGAGGATCTGCTGCATCGCGCTTTGCGCTTGCTGCGCCAGGGTGCTGGCGGCCGGGGCGCCGAGCGTGCCTGTGCCGACTGATTGCGTCTGGAGCGCGGCCGTGGATACCGTTTGGGCCAGGGAGCCGATGCTCGACATTACGGTTTGCGCGGTGTCCAGACGTGTGGCCACCAGGCCGATCGACGTCTGCAACCCGGTCTGCTGGTCGGACTGTGTATGCAACTGATAAAGCAGCGCGGCGCTGGTTCCCATGGCCCCTGCTGGATTGGCAACCTGGCCCGAGGCCGCCTCATTGACGAGCTTGTTCAGTTTTCCCGTCATGGTCTGGATCAACGAGTCCATCTGCATGGTACCGGAATAACTGGAAATACGCCCTGACATCTTGCTTCTCCGTTACACGGTCTGGATCAACTGGTTCAGCATGGTCGATGCGGCCTGTATGACCTGAGCGCTCGCCGAATAGGTTTGCTGGATGGTCATCAGCCGTTGCAGCTGGTCGTCGATATTGACGCCCGTTGCGCCGCTAAGTGCCGTTGACGCCGCTTGGGACTGCATCGTGCGGTCGCTGTTCAGGCTGGTCCAGTTGGTCAGCGTCGATTGCTGCAGGCCAGACACCTGCGCGGCTGCGTCACTGACCGTCATCGAGGTCGGCAGACCGGTATTCGAAGGATAGGTCTGCGTCGTCTGCAGCGCCTGAACGTAACCCAGCACGGTGCTGTTATCGGACGCGGTGCTGGAACTCACGGTGCCGTGGACGCCGGCTTGAATCAGCGCTGCATTGCCGCCGGCCGTCGGATCCACGGCGGCGTTCAGCGCAATGGTGCCGGCCAGACCCGCGACCGGCGTACCTGTCGAGGCCGCCAATGCCGCGCCACCATTGGTGAACAGCCCGGTTGGGTTGGTGGCGCTGACCGTGGGATCCGCCGCCTGGAACGCCTTGATCAGATTGCCCGCGACGCTATCCAGCTGATCGGAAAAGCCCGGCAGGGTCACATCGCGCAGTTGCAGGTCCGCGGCGATGCTCCCGTTCTGTGACATCTGAATCGGCCGTCCGTTCACGGTGACCGTGCCCAGGCCACCTGACTGGCCAAGCGATGAATTCGGATTGACGCGTACGCTGGAAGGAATGTTGGACGTCGGCGTAAACGAGAGCGGATGCACCTGGCCGTCGAACAGCGAGGTGCCCTGGTCGGTGGTTACGATGATGCCGTTGTTGCCATTCTGGTAAACCTTGACCGGCAACTGCTTCGACAGGCTGGCAATGAGCTGATCCTGCTTGTCCTGGTAGGACGCGACCGGGCTGCCAGCGGCAGCGGCGGCCTGCATGCTGGTTTGGTTGCTGGCCAATTGCTTCAGCGTTGCATTCACCGAGTCCACGCCCGCAGCGATGCCCTGATCCGCCTGCTCCCGCGCCGAACTGACAGCGGTGTCGAGGCTGTGCAGTGTCCCGACGACGTTCTGCGCGGCGGTAACGGTCTGGTTTTGCGCCGTAGGATCGGCGGGCGACGCCGACAGTGTGGTCAACTGGCTGCTCAATGCGGAAATCATCGACGGCAGGGAGGCGTTGCTTGATGCCTGCCCGAGCACCTGTGTGTAGCTCGTCAGGACGTTGACCATCTCCTGGCTGTACGACTGGGCGCCGTTCGCCTGGTTGGCCGTCGCCGTCGCAGCGGCGTTCGTCATGCGCTGAATCGGTTCGGCAAGCACGCCTGAACCAATGCCGCCGGAGTTCAGCGCCGAGGTCGGCTGATTTTCCTGTGCGTAGCCGGGCGTATTAGCGTTGGCGATATTGTTTGAAATAACATTGATCTGCTGCTGCGACACATCCAGCGACGTCAGCGAGCTGTAAAGGGCATCCTGGATCGTAGCGGCCATCGCACATTATCTTTCATGAAACGACACATCCGGCCGGACCTGATCTCAGGTCCGGCCCCGTGACGCTCTAAATTACTGGTTCAGCGTATCGAGGACGCTCATCATCCGGTTGGCCGTCTGGATCACCGTGGCGGAGGAGGAATAAGCCCGCTGCGTCTCGATCAGATTGGTCAGTTCGGTCGCGAGATCGACGTTCGAGCCTTCAAGCGCGCCACCATCCGTCGTGCCGGCGGGTCCCTGGCCGGGCTGATAGAGCTGCGCGATGCCTGAATTCGGTGACACCGAATATGCGTCTCCGGACACAGCGGTCAGCCCATCGGGGTTGGGCACGACTGCGACATCAAGCTGGTAAATCGGCCGCGTCGATCCATTGGAAAAGGACGCTGTCACCAGGCCCGTGTTACCGATCGACACGCCCTGCATGATCCCGAACGCAGAGCCATTCGCCTGGATCTTGGTCGTGGTGTAACTGCCGTCCAGCTGGGTGATGCCGCCAGGGCTGTTCAGCGCGCCAATGTTGATCGGCAGGGCCTGTCCGTCCGCAGCCGTGACGGTGAAAGTGCCGGCAGTGGGGTCGTACGCTCCCCCGGCGCCGGCGATGACCGATGCGAGTTCGCCTGCATTGGCGCCCGTGGCGTTGAAGGTCAGATTGGCGGTGGCAATCGGCGTCGTCGGTGCCGTGGCTGCCGAATCGAGGATGCTCATCGTCCAGGCGTTGGTCGGGGTAGCTCCCGCATTGGCCGGCTGGATGGGCGCGAACTGGAACGTCAACGTCTGCGCATTGCCAAGCGAGTCATAGTAGGTGACGCCGGTCGATGAAGGGGTAGGCGCAGTCGCCGAATAGGTCTGCGTCTCGCTGCTCGGCAGATTGGCGGTGAACGTCATCGTCGTGGTCGGCGTGCTGGCGACCGACAGATTGGCGACATTCACGGTCGACAGGCCGCTGACCGTGCTGGCCTGCGCGCCGACCACGTTGCCCATGTCATCGGTGGGCTGGCCTTGCAGATAGTAACCCGCCGCATTGACCAGGTTGCCCTTGGCATCGGGCCGGAACGACCCGGCTTGCGTCAACAGATACGCCCCGTTTGCTGAATCGGGCTTGGTATTCACGACCATGAAGCCATTGCCGTTAATGGCGATATCGGTTGCCACGCCGGTTGTCTGAAGCTGCCCCTGCGTGGTCACGTCGAGGCGGGTTGAGGACGCTACGCCCCCAACATCCAAGTTGGTACCAAAATTGCCGCTGAGGACGAGTGTTTCGAAGTTCGTTTCAGCCTTTTTGTAGCCAACCGTCGAACTGCCGGCGATGTTGTTGGAGATGTTCGCCAGAGCCGTGGACTGGGCATCCAGTCCCGACACTGCGGTATTCATTGCGGAAAGCACGCTCATTGGGCTTTGGCTCCTGGAACTTGCAGATGGATGATTGGGAAAGGTGTCCGGCTCACGGCTGTGCCGCCGCGTCCTGACTGCCGTTATCGCGCCATTGTTTTTCCGCCTCGGTGCGCAGCACCGTGATGGCGATGCGGCGGTTGCGGGCGTCCGAGGGATCCTGCGGCACCAGCGGTTCGGTTGCGGCCCGTCCCTCCACGTCGACAAAGCGGTTGGCCGTCAGACCGTCGGCCGCCAACGCGCGACGCGCTGCATTGGCGCGGTCGGCCGACAGTTCCCAGTTTGAATAGGTTGGGCGTTGCAGCGCCTGAGAGTCTGTATGCCCTGTAACAATTATAGAATTTCGCACGGTGCCAAGCACCTGCGCGACGACGCCCAGGATCATCGACAGCCGCGGCGTGGGCTCGTAGCTCCCGCTTGCGAACATCGCCTCGCCGTCACGGTCGAAGATCTGGATGCGAAGCCCCTCCGGCGTCATCTCCAGGGCGAGATGCTGCGCGACCGGCTTTAGCACCCCTTGCTGGGCCATCTGCTCAAGTTCAGCCTTGAGAGCCTCGAAGCGTTGGCGTTCCAGCCGGTCCTGGCTCGACTTCTCCGGCGCCGCTTCCTTTTCGCGTCCGTAGCCACCGTTGCGTGGCCGCATCCTGGCGACGATCTGTTCGGACTTCGCCTCACCGCTGTTCATCACCGACTTGCCGCCGTTCAGCACACCGTTGCCGGACGGCAGATCGAAGATCGAGGAAGTAGAAAAGTAGCGGGCAATCACAACGCGCTCATTTTGCGTCGCGGTCGACAGCAGCCACATGACCAGAAAGAATGCCATCATGGCCGTGACGAAGTCCGCGTAGGCGACCTTCCACTGCCCGCCATGCTCATCGTCATGCCCGACGTGGCGCTTCACGATGATTCGGCGCTTTGCGTGTTTAGGGTCACTCATCAAGCACGCTCTTAAGGTGTCACGGATAGCCGCAGAGATCGGTGTACATTCGCATCATTTCGCAAACAAGCATATTCGTGAGAACCTGCGATTTTGTGCCTGGCATGAGGACAATGCGCCCGGTTAATAGAGCGCCTCATTATCCTCTTCCTCATCGTTGATCAGGATGCGGCCCTCGTCGTTCAACCGCCGCGCCAGGGCGACGATCTCGGCCTGGGCTTCGTCCACCGCCTTTCGCCTGGGCGCCATCATGGTTTCCATCTCCTCGCGCAGCATATTGGCGGCGCGTTCGGACATGCCTGACAGGAACATTTCGCTCAGCTCGGGACTCGCCCCGGACAGGGCCACCGGTAGTTTTTCAACAGCGCATTCACCAATCAGGATGCCAAAGGTGGCGCGATCCACGCGCCGTAGATCCTCAAAGGTGAACATGATGCGCCGGATCCGGGCCGCCGCCTGCGGTTCGGCTTCCTCAAGCGACGCCATGATGCGATCGAGCACGTCTTTTTCCGAGCGATTCAGCATTTCCGCCATGATCGAGGTGCTATCTCGCTCATACGAGCGCGACAGTTCGGTCACGAACTCCCGCTTCAACGTGTCCTCGATGTCGTTCAGCACCGAACGTTGGATGCTGTTGATGCGCACCAGACGGATGGACACGTCGGCCGCCAGACGCTCGGGCAGCAGGCGCAGAATACGTGCTGCATGGGCCGCCGGAAGTTTGGCCAGGATGACCGCGACGGTCTGCGGATACTCATTGCGTAGATACCCGGCCAGCAGCTGCGGCTGCAAATGCGCCAGTTTTTCCCAGATATTCCGCCCATTCGGACCTTTGATTTCATCAATGATTTCCGCCACCTTGTCTGGCGGCAGCGCCAGCCTTAGCAGCTTCTCGGTCGTCTCCAGCGTGCCCACCACATTGCATGTACGTCCGACCTCAGCCTCGAACTCAGCCACCGTCTTCTCGACCTGGTCCAGGCCGGCTCGGCCAAGAGTGGCCATCGCTGCGCCAAGCCGCCGGATCTCCGTTTCGTCGAGTTCCGCGAGGATGCGCTGCGAGCGTTCCGCGTCCAGCGCCATCATGATGATGGCCGCCTTCGTGATGCGAGTCGGGATTTTCGCAACATCGGCACGGTTCGCTACCGCGCTGCCGGTTTTGGTAGTGGGCTTCAGCATGCAATTATCTCGCTCTGCGGCTCGGGAGCTTGTTTCATGGTCAGGCTGAGAAGCTCCGGACCAGCGAACCTGCGACCAGTTCCCAGCCGCTGACCAGGACGAAGAAGATCAACTTGAATGGCAGGCTGACGACGACCGGGGGCAGCATCATCATCCCCATGCCCATCAGGATCGCCGATACCGCGAGGTCGATGACAAGGAATGGCAGGAACAGCAGGAAGCCAATCTGAAATGCCTTCGACAATTCGCTGATCAGGAAGGCCGGCCCAAGCACCCGCAACGGGATCTGCTCACGCACGGCGGTGGAAATGGACCGTGACTTGGCCGGTGCTGGCGCCGCCGGCACCGCTGGATCGGCCAAGTCGGCGCCGTCGGTCTTGGTGGGTTGCGGCTTCCAACCCGACAGGTCGATGAACAGCACAAGGTCCTTGTCGGCGGTGTTGCGCTGCATGAAGCCGCGGAATGGCGCCACTGTGCGATCGAAGGCCTGCTCCTCGGTGATCGATCCATCCATCATCGGCTGCAGGCCGTCGTGGTATGCGGTCTCGAAGGCCGGCGCCATGATAAAGCCGGTCAGGAATATCGCCAGGCTGATGATGATGCTGTTGGGTGGGGTTTGCTGCAGCCCCAGCGCCGTCCGCAGCATCGACAGCACAACGACGATCCGGGTGAATGCGGTTCCCATGACCAGGATGCCCGGCGCGATGGCCAGGACCGACGTCAGGGCCATGATACTGACCAGGTTGGTCGCAAGGCTCTGGCCGCCGCCGGTTCCCAGGTTCAGCGACAGGGACTGCGCACTGGCGAGCCTGCCGTCGATACAGACGTAGAATCCCACAAGGAGGGCGTATCGCGCCCACCGCATCGGTGTGGTCACACTCGGCATTCTGCCTGTCCTATGTTTGCGGGGGATGGCGATCAGGTGAGGCCGCCGGACGCAATCTCGGTCATCGAGATTGCCAGCCTTCCCTCATCGGTGATCTGCACCTCACCGCGGGCAACCAGCCGGTCATTGACGAAGATCTCGACGGGCTCACCGACCTTGCGATCCAACTCGATGATCGAGCCGCGGCCCAAGGCATACAGCTTCCCGAGCGGCAGTATCTTCTCGCCCAATACCACGGTCAGGGTGACCGGAATGTCCATAACCGACGCGATACGGTCTTCACCGATCAGGCTCGGAGTGTCGCTCATGCGGAGGCAGCCTCTTCATACTGGTGATCATGGGAAAGCAGCGCGTCGATCTGCTTCAGATGCTCTGCTGGATCGAAACTCAGGCCGCCGCCGGACCAGGTTGCGATGGCGGCGCCCGACGCGACCGACGCGTCCGGAAGCAATATCAGCGTATCGGTATCGGTAAGGCCCTGATCCCTGATGGATACGATCGTATCCGGATGGGCACGGACGGTCAGGACAACGGCGCCGCGCTCACGCAGCGCGTCGCCGATCAGGGCCGCGATCTCCTGCCCGGCCGCACTGGCCAGCAAGACAGGAAACAGCGCGTGCAGAGCCGAATGGATCACCGCGCGTGCGGCTGCTTCCAGCGCCAGCCTGGTTTCCTCGCGCGCCTCAAGAAGATGCTGCAGCGCGTTCAGGATTACCTCGATCGTGTGCTGCCGGGCATACTCGGCATGCAGCTTGTTCAGTTCGATCTGGTAGGCGGCGGTGGCCTGTTCCTCACCTTGCCGCACGCCGGCCGCATAGCCCTCCTGACGGCCGGCCCGCAGTCCTTCCGCGAATGCCTCCTCGCGGGCCTGGGCGCGTTCGCAGGCGGCGTCATAGCGTGGCCCCTCGCGCAATGCGTCGATGGCAGGCGGGATGAAGCGACGGCTGATCACGGCTCGTTCTCCGCGATCCAGGCACGGATGACCGCCAGGGCTTCCTCGGGCCTTGAGTCAACCAGTTCAAACAGTGTGGCCAGCGGGGCAAGCGGCGCCGGCAGGCCGAGGCTTTCTGCCAGCGCGGCCGCAGCAGCGCCTTGCGCCGGGCCTGCCAGCAGCGCCTCGCCGGCAGCATTGGCCAGGCGAAGCCGCTCCCGTTTGCGCCTACCCAGCATGAACATGCCAGCGCTCGCCAGGAGAAGTACGGCCACGCCGCCGCTGACGATCCAGACAAGCGGCAAGGCGGCGGTTTTGGCAACCTCGTCCGAACCGATGCCCAGCTGCTCATTGGGCACAAAGTGCATCGTATCGACAACAACCTGGTCACCGCGTTTCGCATCATAGCCAACCGCCGAACGGACGAGACCGGTGATGCGATCCAGTTCCTCCTTCGAACGTGGCTGGTAGACGCCTTTGGCATCGACCATCCCGTCGACGACAACAGCGACCGTCAGGCGCTTGATGTCCCCCGGTTCGCGCACGCGCTCGGTCTTGGTTGACCCGATTTCGTAGTTGATCGTCTGGCCATCATGGGAACTCGTGGAGACGCTTTTTGATCCCGGATCAGTCTGCGTGGTCTGCTGATTCGGCAGGTTCTGCCCCACCGATACCGGACTGCGCGGTTTGCTGTCTTCAGACGATTCCCGGTCCTGCTGGGTCTGTTTTGAACGTTCGACCTGCGACAGCGGATCGTATTTCTCGTCACGCGAAACCTCGTGCGAGCTGTCAAGATCGACGGAAGCGACAACCCGGACCTTGCCCTGCCCGACCAGCGGTTCGAGCAGCCCGACCACAGCGCGCTGCATCGTCTGCTCGGTCGAGGCCTTCAGTTCGGCAATGTGGCTACCGATCAGCGCTTCGCTGCCGTCGGCGGCCAGTACGATCCCGGATGGATCGACGACGGAGATATCATCCTGCTGGAGCCCGGAGACCGCACCGGCAATCAGAACACGGATGGCGGCGGCCTGAGCCGGCGTCAGCCGCATCGCCCCCGTCATGGTGACCGCAACCGAAGCTGTCGGTTTCGGCGTGTCACGAGAGAATGTATCCCGCTCCGGCAATACAACATGCACGCGCGCACTTCGCACGCCGTTCAATGTGGCGATGGTGCGCGCCAGTTCGCCTTCAAGCGCCCGCAGCCGCTGCACCCGTTGCATGAACGAGGTCATGTTCATTGGCGACTGCGAATCAAGCAACTCGTACCCGGCACCCCCCTGGTGCGGCAGACCGTTCGCCGCAAGCATCATTCGGGTCCGCGCTACCTCTCCCGGTGGCACCAGGATCATGGTGCCGTCGCCCTTTGCAGCATAGGGTATCTTGAGTTCGTCCAGGCGTTGGGCGATACGCCCGGCTTCGGCAGGGTCGAGGCCGGAATAGAGCAATCCCGTGGCCGCGGTGGACCGGGTTGCCATCCAGCCAACCAGCATCAAAACGGACATGGCAGCGACGGCCATGGCTCCGATTTTCGCATAACCCAGCCCCGCGATTACTCGCTTGATGCCGGCGAGTTTTTCCATCCGTGTACTCTGCTTTCTGCAGTCGTGGGGCAGCGGTCCGGGGATACCGGGCGCGAGATCACCGATACGTGAAAATTACTGTAGCGTCAATTCGCAAGTGAGATTATAGGGCTTCCGTGCGGCCGCGTTGCGCGAATGCCCCAGCGGAAAATCCCAGTCTGGGTCTGTCGTTGCATCGCTGGACTCGCTGCTCTTGAAGAACTCGGGGACTTCGATGAAGGCTGTCAAGCAGGGCGGTAGCGAAAAAGGCGCGTCAGGCAGTGCGCCGCCGAAGCGAAATACTCGCAAACTGATGCTGTTCGCCATCGTACCGGTCGTGCTGGCCGGTGCGGCAGCGACATACTTCCTCGTCCCGGCTCTTGCCGAGACGGGTCACGCCGCCAATTCGCAAGTCCAGACGAAAACGGCGGGCACGCCGGCGCCTGCCCAGGCACACCCGCAAATGGTGGACGTGCCCGAGATCGTGGTCACGTTGCCCAATGATGGCCATCCTCGGCAATTGCGCATCAAGCTCAGCCTGGAACTGACGCCGGCACCGCACGATTTGCCGCCCATGGACCAGTTCACGCCGAAGGTGAACGACGCCTTGCTGACCTACCTGCGGACACTCCGTGACAGCGATCTTGAAGGCGGCCTCGCCCTCGACCGCATTCGCGGGGACCTCTACCGTCGCCTGACCCTGGTCCTGGGACCCAACGTCATCAACAACGTACTGATCACCAGCCTTGTGACGGGCTGACGTCATGAGCGGGGAAGATTCACCGGACGACGCCCTGGAAGCGGGTTGGGGCACGGCCGATCGCGCCCTTGACCAGAGTGATATCGACTCGCTGTTCGGCGACATGGACAAGCCGGCAGCAGGCGAGGACCAAAAGCGCCGGGGATTTCATGCCTTGGTCGGCGGCGCGCTCGTCGGCATTGACCGGCTTCCGACCCTCAACATCATCGTTGACCGCCTGGCGCAGTTGCTGACGGCCAGCTTCCGCATATTCACCGCCGACAATGCGGATGTGAATATCGACCGGGTGCGCGCGATCCGGCTTAAGGACTTCCTGGAGTCGGTTGACCTGCCGGCGATGATTGCGGTGTTGAGGATCGAGCAATGGGACGGATACTGCCTCGTCGCGCTCGACCCGCGCCTCATTGGCTCTGCAGTCGATCTGCTGCTGGGCGGACGTCGTAACAAGCCACAATTGATCGAGGGACGCCCCTGCACAGCGATCGAGCGCACATTCATCGAGCGCCTGATCAAAGAGGTGGTTGCCCCGGATCTGAAACGGGCTTTCGAAATGGTCGGGGACATCGACTTCGTCCTGGAGCGCTTTGAAACCACCCCGTCCTATGCGGCGATTACCAAGCTCTCCGCCGCAGCGATCGGCTTCCGGGCCGACGTTGCCATGGAGAATCGCGGGGGCCACATCGACTTTCTGATCCCGTACGCGACGCTCGATCCGGTGCACGACCTGCTGTCGCAGGAATACGTGGGAAAGAAGCAGGGCGGCGATCCGGCCTTCCGGTCCCATTTGCTCGGGACGCTGCCGCGCACCACCATGCATGTGCGGGCGGTGATTGAACGGCGACGTATTTCGGCACTGGAGGTGCTGCGCTGGCGAC
>DAICYU010000079.1 GCA_027311485.1 Acetobacteraceae bacterium | reverse complement strand
GGCGTGATCCTGGCACGCCGTCTGCATGATGGCCATTGAACCGATTGGAAAAACCCGATGCCAGACGCGCCGCTCTTGTTTCACATGGTGGAATCCGGCCCGCGGCCCGTGGCACCGTTCAGCCACGCGGTCGAGGCTGACGGCTGGATTTTCGTCACCGGCCAAATGCCCGACACCCCGCAGAGCCCCGGCATATTGCCCGTAGGCATCGAGGCGCAGACCCGCAACGTGATGGCGAACCTGCAAACCGTGCTGGCCGGGATCGGGCTCGGACTGGAGCATGTCGTCATGGTCCGCATCTATCTTACTCATTTCGAGACCGATTATGCCCCGATGAACGCTGTGTATGCGAGCTACTTTCCCGAAAGGCGCCGGCCGGCACGCACATGCATCGGCACCACCGGGCTGGCTTACAATGCCAGGATTGAAATCGACATGGTGGCGCGCCGTCCTGCCTGATTGCCTAGGCTGCGGCACCGATGATCGGTGGGATCGGAACAGTGGTGCGCCCGGTAGGACTCGAACCTACAACCGAGCGGTTATGAGCCGCCAGCTCTAACCAATTGAGCTACAGGCGCACGCGAGCGACCTTAATGCCCGGCCCCGGTATTCCCCGTCAATAAATGGTATGCATTATCGGGCGATTACAGTGGCAATCCGGCCAGCCGCAGCCGCCGGGCAAATACGTCCAGCACATCCTCCGGCAACATGGCATTCCGCTGCCAGGTTGCGATGCTGAATTCCGGATCGATGCTCAGCACCTGCCGAGCGGCCTTGGCTGCTTCATCCAGGCGTCCCAGGGTTACCAGGCTGGCGGCCATGATGCGCATCGTTTCAGCCAGACCGGAATGATGCGCCGCGGAGGTTCGCGACCAACGCACGGCACCGGCATGATGCCCCGCCACGTAGCAGCACAGGGCCATGACCTTGGCCCGCCACGCCCGCTCCGGCCCCAGGACGGGCATCATCTCCGCCTGTTCGGCATGAAATATGGCGCCCTCAGCGTCACCCTGGCCAGCCAGGACCCGGGCTTTCAGGCTCCAGGCCACGGAGCACAATGGCGCCTCATCGATAATCTGCCCCAGCACGTCGGCCGTCGGCGCCAGATCATGGTGCACCAATGCGACAACCCAGGCGCGCAACGCGCGGGCAGCAGGGTCGTGGAGTCCGGCATCCTCCACGGCCGCGGCCGCGGCGCCGATTTCGGCCTCGGGGTTGCCGGTCCAGCCCTGGGCCAGCGCCATCAAATGCCACCACGTCTTTACCATCGCCACGGTGTGATGGGACTCGCCGCGACGTTCCTCGGCCAGCGTCAACAGTTCCCGAGCCTGGGCGAAGCGCGAACGCACCGGTCGCATCGTTATGGCGAATGCGCGCAACGCGAGGTCATGGGCGGTTTGCGCGTCGATCGGCACCAGGGTCAGACGATCGAGTTCGCGTTGATGGATTGTTGCGGGAACGACCTCGATAATGCGGGACATCGCGGTGTGCCGGAGAGCCGGCATCCGGTTTTGCGGATTATCAAATCGATTGGACCATAGGACCCGGCCGGAATCTGCCTCATTCAACTCCACAGACAGCCGTAGCTGGGATTGTTCCACACCGACCGCACCATGGAGCACATAGTTGACCTTACGCGCGTAACGAAGGCGCCGGAGGTCGTCCGGCAGGTTGCTCGTGGCCTCCATCGGGGAAACTGAAAGCCAGGTCCCGAGGCCGGATAACGTGCGGATCACGTCGCTGCTGGCGGCAGCGGCAAATGCGGCGTCCCGTGCTAATGCTTGAAACGGCACGACAGTCAGGGCAGCACGCAAATCGGATCGCGGCATAGTGGACTTACATACCTAGGCCGCCGAACAATTCTAAACGGTCCTTGTACGTTACGATACACCTACATGCGACCGGCGTCTACAACCCATAGTTGGCTCGTGCACATACGACTGTCGTCAGCCGCCAGGAACAGAACCACTCGCGCAACGTCGGCTGGCAGAAGTTTGCTCTTCAGACATTGGGCGCGCAACAAATCTTGCTCGGCTTCCGGCGTCAGCCACAGATCGATCTGCCGTTGAGTCATGACCCAGCCGGGAATCACCGTGTTCACCCGGATGCCGAACGGCCCAAGATCGCGGGCCATGCCCTTGGTCAACCCCTCCACCGCCGCCTTGGCGGTGGTGTAGGCCGGCATTCCACCCTGATTGGTATGCCATGAAATCGAGCCGAAATTGATAATTGATCCGCCGCCCGCGGCGCGCATCATCGGCGCGACCGCCTGGATGGCAAAGAACTGATGGCGCAGGTTCGTCGCCATCCGCTCATCCCAGTATTCAGCTGTAACGTCCTCCCACTCATGACGGTGATCGTTGGCGGCGTTGTTGACCAACACCGTAATGGCACCCAGCCGGCGGCCGACCTCGGCGATTGCCGCCTGCAGGGCGGTGACGTCGCGCAGGTCGCAGGTCAGGTACAGCGGCGGCGGCAGGCCTTCCTGCCGCAGGTTGTCGATCAGCACCGACGCTTCGGCATCGGCGATATCCAGGAAGGCAACCTTGGCGCCTTGGCGGGCCAACTGGGTCACCTCCTCGGCGCCGATGCCACTGGCGCCACCGGTCACCAGGACGACCCGGTCACGGAGGCTGGGATAAACGGCGAAAACCTGGGTCATGTCGCATGGTCCTTCAGTTGTCGCACCACAAAGTCGACGGCTGCATCCGGCGTCCCGGCGATATCCACGACGATGGGGCGTTCATCGGGCCCCGGCTCCTGTAACGTTGCAAACTGGCTGTCCAGCAGGGCCGGTGGCATGAAATGCCCTTTTCGGGCGGCCATGCGGTCGTGAATCAACTGCTTTGAGCCACGCAGATAAACCAGGACCGCGTCCGGTCGACTGCCGATGAGGATGTCGCGATAGGCACGCTTCAGCGCCGAACAGGCGATGACGGCCGATTTGCCTCCAGCCCGCAGGGCGTCCGTGCGTTCGGCGATGGCCCGCAGCCAGGGCCAACGGTCCTCATCGGTCAGCGGCGTACCGGCCTTCATCTTCGCCACGTTGGCGGGGGAGTGGAACGAGTCACCCTCCAGCAGCAGCCAGCCCTCCCGCCGGGCAAGCCCGGCAGCGATCGTGGTCTTGCCACTGCCGGAGACCCCCATCACGACGACGATCGTCACTTCTTGCCCGGCTCGACATGGCCGCCGAAACCAAAGCGCATGGCGGACAACACTTTTTCGGCAAACGTATGGTCCTTACGGGAGCGGAAGCGCGTGAACAGCGCCGATGACAAAACCTCGGCCGGAACCGCTTCCTCGATCGCCGCTTCGATCGTCCAGCGACCTTCGCCGGAATCATCCACGTCGCCCTTGAAGGCGTCCAGCTTTTCATCCTTGGCCAGCGCGTCGGCCGTCAGGTCCAGCAACCAGGAGCCGATGACGCTGCCCCGCCGCCAGACCTCGGCGATATCACCCATGTTCAGGTCGAAGCGGTGGTCCTCGGGCAACGCCGTGGAATTCTTGTTACGCATGATATCGAAGCCCTCGGCGATGGCCTGCATCATGCCGTATTCGATACCGTTATGGATCATCTTGACGAAGTGACCGGCGCCAACCGGGCCGGCGTGGATGTAGCCATGCTCGGGGCGCGCATCGCGGTCTTCGCGCCCGGGCGTGCGCTCGATTGTGCCGATTCCGGGGGCGAGCGTGGCGAAGATCGGATCGAGGTGCTTCACCGCATCCGCATCGCCGCCGATCATCAGGCAGTAGCCGCGGGTCAGGCCCCAGACGCCGCCTGAGGTGCCGACGTCCAGATAGCGCTGCCCCTTGGCGGCGAGGGCTTTGCCGCGGCGGATATCGTCTTTGTAATAGGTGTTGCCGCCATCGATGATGATGTCGCCCTTGCCCATCAGGCCTGAGAGCGCTTCGATCGTGTCCTCGGTGATCTTGCCGTGCGGTAGCATCACCCAGACCGCTTTCGGCGACCCGTTGAGCTTGCCGACCAGATCGGACAGTCCGGAGGCGGTGGTGGCACCGTCCTCGCCGACGCCTTGCACAGCCTTTTCGCTGGCGTCCCAGACGACCGTGGCATGACCCGCTTTCATCAGCCGCCGCGCAATGTTGGCGCCCATGCGGCCAAGCCCTACGATACCGATCTGCATCCCGAAAATCTCCTGCCGTCGATCAAGCCCACTTAGGCCAGCCTATTTAGGCCGGCGCACCCTGCCACATGCGGTCGGCAAGGCAAGGTTTGGCTGCGTGTCACACACAGGTGACGCAATGCCGGACAAAACGTGCCTTCGGTTGGTCAATTCGATGATCCGGCGATCGACGATGCGGTTCGTGTCGGGGTGCTGTGAATGGTTCGGCTTGCAGACGCCACCGGACACGCGTCAAGACATTGAACGAATCTCGAGCATAATATGATCGTCTAATAGTCGTATTAGACTATGTTATAGGCGTTTTACGTATTTCATGGGCATTTTCTGTCTATAAGCGCGTCATGTTGCATTGCAGTGCATTTGAGTTGTGCTTATCCTCGCCGGCAACATTCGCCTATCATTCCGAGGACGAGCAGCATGACGTCACGCAGCGGCACGGCGATCTCACGGCGAACCGTGATCAAAAGTGCGGCAGCCATAGCCGGTGCCGCCATCGGCTCGAACGCGATTTCCGGCTTCCCGACCATCTGGGCCCAGAACATCAAGGATATCGTCCTGCACCATGCCGGTCCGCCGGTCACCGCGATCCCTGCGATCGCCGAGCAGGCGAGCAAAGACCTCGGATTCACCGTGCAGATGCAGGCGTCGGAAAACGCCGACCTGCTGAACCGCTTTCTATCCCAGTCCAGCGCTATCGATTGCGCCGATATCAGCCTGGTGTATCTCCGTTACCTGACCGGCCGGAATGTGTTGCAGGCGATTCCGCTCGTGAAGGCCAAATATTGGGACAAGACGATCCCGCTGCTGACCAAGGGCGAATATCCGGACGGACGTAAAGCCCCATCGCAGGGCATCACACCCATGATGGTGCTGTACGCTACCGGCCCGGACGGCCAGAAGGTCAGCAACGGCGCACCCACGGAATACGTCACCGGCGTTCCAACCGTCATCAACGGTGACACGCTTGGCATTCGTCCCGATCTGGTTGGCCGCAAGGTCGACAGCTGGGCAGACCTGCTCAGCCCGGATTTTAAAGGCAAGGCAGCGCTGCAGGACAACCCGACCATCGGCATCATCGACGTTGCCATGGCCATGGAGGCGCGCGGGGACATCAAGTACGGCAACAAGGGCAACATGACGAAGGCCGAAATCGACAAGACTATCAACACGATGCTGGAGGTGAAGCGGTATGGGCAGTTTCGCTCATTTTGGAGCTCGTTCGACCAGTCGGTGAACCTGATGGCCTCCGGCGAGGTCGTAATCCAGTCGATGTGGTCGCCGGCAGTCGCCGCGGTCCGCTCGCGCGGCATTTCATGCGCATTCCAGCCGTTGAAGGAAGGCTACCGCGGCTGGGCTTATACCCTTGGCGCCATGAAGCACGTCACCGGCCTGAAGCTGGACTGCTTCTATGAATACCTCAACTGGTACACCGGCGGCTACGAAGGCGCCTTCATCGCTCGGCAAGGCTATTATGCCGCGCAGCCGGACAATGCCAAAAAATACCTGTCGCAGGCGGAGTGGGATTACTGGTTCGGCGGCAAGCCTGCCGCGACCGATATTCTGAGCCCGTTCGGCAAAGTGATGGAAAAGGCGGGAAATGTCCGCGACGGCGGCGATATCTGGACACGGCTGGGCAACATCGCGGTCTGGAACTCGGTGATGGATCAGGACCGCTATCTGACGCGCCGCTGGAACGAATTCATCACGTCCTGATCGGAGGATTGTCATGCAGCTTGGTATCTTCATCCCCATCGGGAACAACGGCTGGCTGATCTCCACAACGTCACCGCAGTACAAGCCCAGTTACGATCTGAACAAGGCGATCGTCGACAAAGCTGAACAGTTTGGCTTTGATTTTGCCCTGTCCATGATCAAGCTGCACGGCTTCGGCGGCCCGTCGCAGTTCTGGGACTACAACCTGGAGTCGTTCACGCTTATGGCGGGGCTTGCTGCGGCCACCACCCGCATCAAGCTGTTCGCCACGTGTGCCGTGCTGACGCTGCCGCCGCCCATCACGGCCCGCATGGCCGCGACGATCGACTCGATTTCCCACGGTCGGTTCGGCGTGAACATCATCTCCGGCTGGCAGCGGCGTGAGTACACGCAGATGGGCATCTGGCCTGGCAGCGAGCATTATAAGCGCCGCTACGAATACTGCGTCGAGTACGTCACGATCATGAAGCAGCTGTGGGAGACTGGCCAGTCCGATTTCAAAGGCAGCTTCTTCAAGATGGACGACTGCCGCTGCCTGCCCATGCCGTCGAGCAACATTCCGATCATCTGCGCGGCGCAAAGCGATGCGGGAACCCGCTTTGCCGCGCAGTACGCCGACTACAATTTCTGTGCCAGCTTCGGGTACAACGCCCCCACCGCTGTTGGCCCGAGCGTGGCACGGCTGGTCAAGGCCAGTGAGGAGACGGGGCGCGATTGCGGTGCCCTGGTTCTGACGATGATCATCGCCGATGAAACCGACGCAGCGGCTGAAGCGAAGTGGGAGCATTACAAAGCCGGTACCGACCTGGAAGCACTGGCCTACCGCGATGAGCAGGCGCAGGATGATCCAAGCCAGGACATCTATGCGCAACCGAACCGTCGCCGCCTTCTGGGCGTCGACAGGCTGCCGACCAATCAGGGCGTGCTGGTCGGGTCCTACGCGAAGGTCGCGCACATGCTCGATGAGTTGTCGCAAGTCCCGGGTGTCCGCGGGGTGATGATGACCTTCGATGACTTCGTAATCGGCATGGAGCAGTTCGGCACCCGCATCATGCCGCTGATGCGCTGCCGGGATCAGATCAAGCAGGCTGCATGACAAGTCTGAGCCTGAGTTCGATCCTGCCATTCGGCAGGACCAACGCGGGATTGTCCGGGCGCCGCGCCGGACTGCGTCCCGCGTGGCTTACATCCTGGTTCCAGGTTGGGCCGCTGGCGGTGATCCTGCTCGTGTTGTTTGCCCTGCCAACCCTGCTGTTTCTGGCTGTCAGTTTTTTCGACTACGACCGTGTGGGCATCTATCCGGCCTTCCTGCTGGACAATTACCGCGACCTGCTCACCACCCCGGCAACCTGGCGCGTGTACGTCAGTTCCCTGAAGTTTGCCGTGATCGTCTGGGCGATCACGCTGTTCCTTGGTTTCAACATCGCCTATTTCCTGATTTTCCACGTACGTAATTCGGTTATCCGGATGGTACTGTTCCTTCTGTGTGCGATCCCGTTCTGGACATCGGGGATCATTCGCACGATCGCCTGGATCCCCTTTCTAGGCCGGAACGGCGCGTTCAATACGATGCTGTTGAAACTTGGGTTGACGAGCCACCCGCTGGACTTCCTGCTGTTCTCGGACTTCGCGGTGGTCATCACCTATGTCCACCTGTTCACGTTGCTCATGGTGGGTCCGATCGCCAACTCCCTGTCGAAAATCGACCGGGCCCTGATCGAGGCGGCGCACGATGCCGGTGCCACACGTTGGCAGACCATGTCGCAGGTGGTGATACCGCTGGCGAAGACAGGCATCACGCTGGGTTCGATGCTGGTGTTCACACAGGTGATGGGCGACTACTTCGTGGTGCGGCAAATGAGCGGCGGGCAAAGCGCGTCCATCGTTTCGATGTTGTCTACCCAGATCCAGGCGATGGAATATCCACCTGCCTCGGCAAACGCAATGGTTTTGGTCGTCTTCGTTGCGATCATCGTCGGCATCATGATGAAGATCGTTGATGTCCGGAAGGAATTGGTGAAGTAATGCCTGGCGTGAGTGAAAAACGTCCCTGGACGTTCTACGCGCTGGCGACATTGTTCGCCGCGTTTCTATTGTTTCTGTATGGACCGATGCTCGTGATCTACGTGCTGTCCTTCCAGGGCCCGAACGGCGGCGTGACGTTCCCGATGGTTGGCACCTCCTTGACCTGGTTCAGGCAGATCCTCCAGCCCGGGCAGATGGCAAACATACCCGTGTCGTTTGAACGCTCGCTGAGCCTGGCGATCGTGGTCAGCGTCCTGACGGTGATCTTTGCGGTCGCGGCTGGGCTAGGTTTCAGGCGCCGGTTTCCCGGGTCCGGCGTGATATTCTATCTGGCGGTTGCCAGTTTGGTGATGCCGAGCCTGTTGGTGGGATTTGGGATTGGTCTGGGATTTCAGTTCCTTGGGCTGCAGCCGAGCCTGTTCACCTCGGCCATGGGGGCGCAGCTGACCTGGACTCTGCCGTTCGGTCTGTTCGCCATGTTTGCCGTGGTAAACCGATTCAATCGCTCGTGGGAGGAAGCTGCCGCCGATCTAGGCGCCAGCGCCTGGCAACGGCTGCGCTACGTGACGATTCCTATTCTGCTGCCCGGCATCATCGGCGTCGCCATGGGTGCGTTTACCCTGTCCTATGACGAGTATGCACGGACGACGCTGACCATCGGCCCGAAGAATACGCTGCCGCTCGAGATTTATGCGCTGATCTCCTCGGATACTTCGCCCACGTTGTTTGCGATTGGCACGCTGACAACAGGGGCTTCATTTCTGGTGATAACCTTCTCGCTGCTGCTGGTGGTGCGGATGCAGCGCCGGCGGGGCAAGACGACGATCGAGGCTGGATAATGGATACGCGTTACGACGTGGAGCTTGTCTCCGTTACCAAGCGCTATGGAGACACACTTGCGGTGGATGCCATTTCCCTGCGCATTCCGCGTGCAACATACTGTTGCCTGCTAGGGCCCAGCGGTTGCGGCAAGACCACTACGCTGCGCATGATTGCAGGGCATGAGGCGTTTACCGACGGGGATATTCTGATCCACGGCCAGAACGTATCTGACCTGCCGCCGGTGAAGCGCGGCACGGCGATGATGTTCCAGAGCTATGCGCTGTTCCCGCATATGTCGTGCCTGGAGAACGTGGCGTTCAGCCTGAAAATGCGGAAGGTCGCCAAGCAGGAGCGTCATAAGAGAGCGCGGGAGTTCCTGGCTCTGGTGCACATGGAAGCGTTCGCCGACCGGCTTCCGGCCCAGTTGTCGGGCGGACAGCAGCAGCGGATTGCACTGGCGCGGGCTCTGATCACACGACCCAAGGTGCTGTTGCTCGACGAGCCCTTGTCGGCGCTGGATCCTTTTCTGCGCATCAAGGTGCGGGAAGAACTCAAGCGGCTGCAGCGGGAGCTGGAAATTACCTTCATCCACGTGACTCACAGCCAGGATGAAGCCATGGCGCTTGCCGACCTGATGGTTGTGATGGAAGGCGGCCATATCCGGCAGGCGGCGCATCCGCGGGACGTGTTTGAACGGCCGGTGAGTCCGTTCATTGCGCGGTTTATCGGCAGTCACAACGTGTTGCACGCCGGCCAGGGTCCCATCGCGGTCCGGGCAGACCGCTGCTGGTTAGGGGCGCCGGAAGATGGGCCGCACGTTACCGGACACGTCGTCGCGGTCGAATACCAGGGCGCAACGGTGCGCGTGGCGATGAAGACGGAAACCGGTGATGAGATAGCGGCTCTGGTGCCCGATCAGATTTTCTACCGTAAGCCCGCCCAACCCGGTGATCATGCAATTCTCGTCTGGTCCGAGCAGGACAGCCATGCGCTGATCGAGGCCTGACGAACGGACAAAGCAACTCCGGCCCGGATGGTTCGTTCCCTGTGCGTCTGCTTTCTGTCGAGGGCCGCATCATGGATCGTCCGCTGGATATCGCTTTTCACAATATGGATTCGTCCCCGTCGCTCGAGGCCGATATCCGCGGCCGAGTGGACAAGCTGGAGAGACGCTACGGCCGGCTGATCGGCTGCCGGGTTTCTGTGGAGAAGCTGCACAACAGACATCGTACCGGCAACATCTTTGATGTTCATGTCGTGATGAGCGTGCCGGGCCGGGATCTTGCTGTTTCGCGAGAGCCGCACCGGGCGAAGGAGAAATACGCCAATCCGGATGCGTGGACGTCAGTCCGTGATGCGTTCGACGCCGCGGAGAAGCAGCTGGAGTCCTTTAAACGGTCTAGTCGGGAAGACACCGCCGCGCCCAGCGCCCATGCGATGGCGGGGCAGGTTACCTTGATTGAGCCAGGCACCGATCACGGCTTCATCCTGACGAATACCGGCACACAACTGTATTTTCACCGTGACAGCGTCACAGACAGCCGGTTTGAGGATCTGAAGGTCGGTGACCTGGTCCATTACGTCGAGGAAGAAGGCGATGCCGGCCCAACGGCGACCAAGGTTCGGGCTGGAGGTACGTCGACCTAGCGTATGACCGGCCGAGGGTTGGAGCGGCCGGTTATCCAGGGCAAGCTGCCGTCAGCGCAGCTAAACCACGCTAGACGCGGCGGATTTCAACAGCCGGCCTGACTTTTATCGCGATTGGGTCTAAGGAGGCGGGACTGCGCCACCGGGGAGAGAGCGCGGGACGAAGCAGAATTGCCGCTTGGCACGCACAAGGAGAGACGGTCCATGCTAACCAACGATCAGGTTCGCCAGTTCCACGAGGAAGGCTATCTGTTTCTGCCGGAAACCTTCACCGCTGAGGAAGTCGCCATCCTGCGTTCGGAGTCGGAGGCGATCTATCGCCAGAACCGTCCGGAGGTCTGGCGTGAAAAGTCCGGCGCGCCCCGCACGGCTTTTGCCGCACACCTGTACAATGAAGCGCATGGCCTGCTGGCGCATCATCCTCGGATGATCGGTCCTATCGAACAACTGTTCGGTGAGCAGGTTTACATGCACCAGTACAAGATCAACGCGAAGGCCAGCTTCACGGGCGATGTCTGGCAATGGCACCAGGACTACGGCACCTGGGCGCGTGATGACGGCATGCCGGAACCCCGCGCCATGAATATCGCGGTGTTCCTCGATGAGGTGATGCCGATCAATGGCCCATTGATGCTGGTGCCGCGTAGCCATACCCAAGGCGTGCTGGCAGCGGGCCACGATCTGACGACCACGTCATATCCGCTTTGGACCCTGGACGAGGAAACCGTGACCAAGCTGGTCGAGACGGGCGGGATTGTCGCCCCGACGGGTAAGCCCGGCGGCTTGCTGATGTTCCATGGCAACCTGGTGCATGGGTCAGCCGGCAATATCACACCGTATCCGCGTAAGATCGTCTATCTGACCCTGAACGCCGTATCCAACTACATCCGCAAGCCAACGCGGCCGGAGTGGATCGCCCACACCGACTTCGCCCCGATCATTCCAACCGATGATGACGCTCTGACGCGCTATGCGAGACGGGTCAGCCAAGCCGCTGCATGAGCGGGCGGGCCGCCACCGTCGCGTAACTATTTGCCTTTGAGAGGCCTGAGGATGTGCTGCGCCGCCATGTCTCCATGCATCGGCGGTGCAGCTTGAACCGACGAG
>DAICYU010000799.1 GCA_027311485.1 Acetobacteraceae bacterium | reverse complement strand
GACGTGACGTTGCAGCGCATGTATCTTGACACGATGCAGGATGTGCTCAGCCATTCGCAAAGCCTGATCATTGACGACAAGCTGAAAGGGCTGGTCCCCTACTTGCCGCTGAACCTGCCGCCGCCACAGAAGCCGGCAGCGCCGGCGTCCAGTTCTCCGCCAGTGTCCGGTTCCGCACCAGCAACCGGCTCCGCGCCAGGGTCCGACGCCGCCTCGGCCTCAGGCTCCGCACCAGCGTCAGTCGCTGCACCTTCGCCTAACGAAAATGCGGGGTTCCCGCAATGAAGACAGTTACAATCGCCGGCCTCGCGTTGCTGGTCGTGGTGGCATTCCTGGTCAATGCCAGCCTGTATACCGTGGCACAAACCCAGCAGGCGCTGGTTGTTCAGTTTGGCGAGGTGGTGCCGCCGGTGATCGGAACACCGGGTCTACATTTCAAGCTGCCTCTGGTGCAGAACGTCATCACGTTCGATCGTCGCCTTCTGGGGGTCGAACTGCCGGGCGAGGAAGTCATTCTGGGCGATCAACGGCGGCTGATCGTCGACAGTTTCACGGTCTTCCGAATCACCAATCCGCTGAAATTCTACCAAGCCATAGGTCCGGCGACGGACAACATCCAAGGCCGGCTCAATTCCGTCGTCACCGGCAGCCTGCGGCGTGTACTGGGCAACAACAAGCTGCTGGACCTGCTGTCCAACGACCGGGAACGGATCATGTCCACCATCCGCGGCCAGGTAAACACCGAGATGAAGAACTTCGGCGTCACGGTGGTGGATGTCCGTATCAGGCGGGCAGACCTGCCACAGGAGAACACGCAGGCGATTCTGTCGCGCATGCAGTCTGAACGACAGCGCGTCGCGGCGCAGGCCCGTGCCGAGGGGGCGGAGGCGTCGGCGAAAATTCGCGCCAACGCAGACCGGGAACGAACGATACTTCTGGCGGACGCCCGCGCCACGGCGGATGAACTGCGCGGCCAGGGCGAAGCCGCGGCAACGAAAATATATGCGCAGGGATTCGGCAAGGACCCGAACTTCTTTTCAATCTGGCGTACGCTGCAGGGCTACCGGGATGTTTTCGGCACAGGGGCCGCTCGGCTGGTACTAACCCCTGAAAATGATTATTTGCGCTACCTGCAGGCGCCGCCGCCGCCGCCATCGCAATGAGGTCAGCACGCGCATGAGCATATCAGCCAGACCGGCACCGACGGTCCATGCATACGCGGAACGACCTCCCACGTGACGATGCGGACAATTACTCGCACTCCATCTGGTATAAGTTGCCAGCCTGTCATACCACGACCATATCCGGCTCATTCGCCAGGGAACCCGAACATGCGCTCGACCCGATCCTTCATCGCCCGCGCCGCCTTGATTGGCGCATGCTTCGCACTGGTGCCCGCGGTTCCACCGGGGCTTGGTGTTGCACCAGCGATAGCGCGCCCGGCGCCGGACAGCTTCGCTGATCTTGCCGCCAAGCTGCTGCCGGCCGTGGTGAACGTGTCCTCCACGCAGACCATCACCGCAAAGAACATGCCCAATCTTGGGCCCGAAATGCCGATGTTCCCGCCCGGCTCTCCGTTTGAGCAGTTCTTCAAGAACTTCATGAACCGCGACCGCCAGGGTCAGGGGCAGGGTCAGGGCGACCAACCGAGGCCGGAGCGGCGGGCGCAAAGCC
>DAICYU010000798.1 GCA_027311485.1 Acetobacteraceae bacterium | reverse complement strand
ACCTGGAAGGTGATCGGCCGTCCCAGCACCTTGCCGCCGAAATCGGCGATGGCCATGCGCGCCGCGTATTCGCTGCCCGGTCCGGTCACGTCGGCATACAGGCTGCTCATGTCGAGGATGGCGCCGAGCTTGATTGGTTCGGCGGAGGTGGGGGCTTGGGCGTGCGCCGCCGGCAAACCGGCGAGGAAAAGGCAGGCGGCAAGTGCCGATGGCAGGCGTTTCATAGACGTTCCTCACTCGCGCCGTCCGGCGCTTGGTTAAATCCACCTTGGTATCGACGTGCGGCCATACGGATGCAAGTGGGCCATGAGTGATGCAGTGTTGCGGTCATGCGCATGGTCGACGTTGCGCATGACCGGCATTGCGTGTGGCCGGCATTGCATGTGGCCGTCAGTGTCGTTGCGTATGAAAGCGCCGCGGCTTTCATGCAGCCTGGCCCCCGCGCGGCCGTATTCTGCCTCAATCCCGCGCCGCCGTATAAGGATACCGCAACGTGCCTGTCCGCAGCGCCGGCGGATACAACACCACCTCGGATGTCAGGTCACGGAACTGCGCCAGGTCGTTCCCCCGCACGTGCTGGAACTGAACCTCCAGCACGCGCGGTTCCTTCCACTCTCCGTTCGGACCGAAGCTGATATCGCCGACCAGCGTGTGGAACGTATGGCTGCGCAGGTAATCGGCCAGTTTCTGCTGGTCGGTGCCGCCAGTTGCGGCGACTGCCTGACCGACGACTTGCAGATCGGCATAGGCGAAGGGCGGCAGGTAGTAGCCCAGCGCATCCACCCCGGCCGCGGCCGCACGAGCCTGGTATTTCGCCAGGAACGCCTTCGCCTCAGGCGTATTGTAGGCGCCGACCGGCAGCCAGAAATCGTAATCGACGATACCGTTCAGCAACGGCCCAAGCTGAGTCTTGATCGACGCTGCCTGCAGCCCAACCATGCCGCCGCCGAACAGTTTCGTTTTCAGCCCGACCTCATTGGCGGCCCGGATCATCCCCACTGTGTCCGGCGGATAGGACCCGACGAACACCATGTCCGAGCCCGCCGCCTGGATCGCCCGCACGATCGGCGAGAAATCCGCCGTGCTCGGCGGATAGGTGTTGTCATAGACGATCCGGTAGCCGCCCGCCTTCGCCAGGGCCCGCGCCCCATCCAGCGCGTTGCGCGAAAATTCCGCATCCGCGCCCACCAGCGCGATCGTCCTGGGCTTCGGGGTCTGCGCATCCGCCATGGCGAAGAAGCCGGCGGCGAACGCCTGGTTCGGGTTCGGCCCGCCCGCCGGAATGATCGAGAAGTAGTTCGGGTAGTGGAATTCGCTGTTCACCCCCAGGCCGAACAGACCCACGAGGGTCAAATGCCGCTGCATCGCAACCGCCAGCGCCACCATGTTAGTGCCGTTGCCGCCGATCAGCAGATCCACATGATCGACATCCAGCAGCTTTGAGATGATGCCAGGCACCAGCGCCGGATTCGACTGGTCGTCATAGGTAATCAATTTCACCGGGCGCCCCAGCAGCCCGCCCTTGGCGTTCGTATCCTCCACCCAGATCTGCATCGCCAGCAGGGCCGCCTTGCCGTTCGGCGCCAGCGCCCCTGTCTGCCCGAGATTCAGGCCGATGGTCAGCGGCTCCGCGCCGTGCGCGCCGGCGGTCAACAGAAGCCCGATAGACAGCAGCCGC
>DAICYU010000797.1 GCA_027311485.1 Acetobacteraceae bacterium | reverse complement strand
AACCCGGCAGGCGCTTCGAACTGGCCACTGTCACCGGAGCCGTCGAATTCGACGGTCACCACGTCGATGCCTGCAGCGCTCAGCGCGTCGAACAACACATGCTTGTTGTGCGGGAGGATTTCAGTCGCGAGCGCCGCGGCCTTCGTGCAACGCGCTTCATAGGCGGCGAATTGTGCATCGATCATCGCATTGTCCTTTCAAGCGCCGTGCGCGCGCACGTGGTTGAGCCAGAAGTCGATCAACTCCGATGCGGGACCGTGTGGCATCGCGTCGAAGCAACCGTCATATTCCGGGTCCTCGGGGATGTTGATGACGTCGGCGCCAGCCTTGCGGTATGCCGCCGCTACTGCGGCGAGCGGCGCGTAGGCCAGTGCATGCCACGGCTGGGGGCTGGGCTCGGCATTCACTGCGGCCATCGGCCCGTTGACCGCGAGCTTGGCGGCGAGTTCGAACGGAACCATGCGGCTGTCGATAACGGGAAGTCCGGCCGCGATGGCGACGGCCTTGATGACGTCGTCGTCGTAGCCACTCAGCCGAGAATTCTCGAAATGCAGCGTAAACCCGCCTCTTCCGATGCTGAGGTGCCCGCCTGGTGTAGCGAGTGCACGCCGGATGTAGTCGTCATAGCGGTTCGGATCGTCCCAGCTCATCGCACCGCCTCCATCTTGGGCTGCTGCTGGGGGACGATGCTGTCCGAGTCGGACAGAAAGCCCGGCTCTGCCATCAAGCCGAAAACGAATGCAGCAAACAGGATTGCACCGGTAATCAGCTTCAGCACCTCTCGATAATCGAGCATTGGAGTTCTCCTTGCTGGGATCTTCCTTTCCGAAGACCCCTCCCCCCGGTCGCATCGCGGAGGCGGGGCAAGGGCGCAGCCGGCGAAGCCGGGCGCGCGTGGCTGCACTGGCAGGCCGCGCGACCCTTGCGGCGCCGATCGCGGATGCGGCACTTCAAACTTTCCTGTGGGTCAGTCGCTCTTTTGCTGGCGCGGGACTCTGTTCGCGCTAGACTCTTTTCATGTCTCGCCGCCGAAAAGCACCGCTAACGCCAGCACCCGTCCAACTACCGCTCTTTCCCGAGCGCGTGTCGTTGTCACGGGTCAAGCCCGAGCTGAATGAGTGGCGTTTCTATCGGCTGGAGGTATGGCCCGATCTGTTCGGGCGGGCGTTGCTGGTGCGGCATTGGGGCCGCATCGGCACTCAGGGCCGTATGCGGCTAGACCCGCACGCCGATGCCGGCGCTGCGGTGAAAGCCTTGGCGATAATCGCACGGTCGAAGACCCGGCGGGGCTATGGCGTCCGGCTGGTAGGCTGACGGTCAGACTGGAGCGACGTCGCCGTCCTTCTTGGCGCCGCGCGCAACGACCCGGAGCACCTGGTTCGGCAGCGGTCGTTGCAGCGAAAGCGCCTCAGCAGGCGCTGCTGTCATCCAGGTTTCGATCTCTTCGGGTGTCGTCAGGATCACCGGCATGGCCTTCGGATGATACGCACCTACAATGTCGTTTGGCTCCGTGGTCAGGAATGCGAACAGATCGTTGGTGGTCTCGCCCTCTTTCACCTTCCGGACCGAGGTCCAGGTTGTCCAGATCCCGGCGAAGAAGGCGAGCGGTCTGCTTTCGTCGAAGGCGAACCACACCGGCGGGCGGGATCCGTTTGGCAGAACCTCGTGCTCTGCGAAGCTGG
>DAICYU010000796.1 GCA_027311485.1 Acetobacteraceae bacterium | reverse complement strand
AGGCCAACACCGATGGAGCGGCGATCCTCGGGATCGCTGGACCGCCCGATAAAAGCGTTATCTATGCGCTCCTGAGTTTGCTTGCGCAGGTTGTTATGAATGCCGGCGATGACAACGATAAACTTGTAACCGGCATCGGCAGCGCGAGCGATCAGGCCGGTGTAGTTGGCGGTCTTACCTGACTGCACGTGGCCGATGACGAGGCCGCGGCGGTTCCAAGTCGTGCCCTCACTGAGGGGATCCTGGAGGTGTCCCAGGATGCGGCCGGTCACGTCGCTCAGCGACTGCACCATCTGCGGCGGCCAACCGTCCCTCCGCAGGAAACTCTCGTAAGCGCCGGAATAGGTCCAAGTTATGTCCTCACGCTTGCGGACCCACTGATCGTCGTGCTTAGCGGCAACGTCAACGAGCGAAACGCCGGCGCCCATGCGCGTGTCGACTGAGATCATCGCCTCGGTAATAATGTTCCGAAGGTCGCCCGTGTATCCGAAGATTGCGGCGATCTGCTGCGCCTTCTCCTCCACCTGCTCGCGCGTCGGCGTCTCGGTCAGGTTGGCGAGACCGGAAATCAGCGCGTTGGCGATATTGCGTTATTCCGTGATGATAGTGGCGGTCATGCGAATGCCTCTGCGATAAATTTCTCGGCTGTCTCGATCTGCCCGTCGAACAACCGGGTAGAGCGTACGATCTGAAGGAACGCCCTGGGGTCGCCAGGACCATCCCCGTAAAGCACCTGCTTGAGGCTTTTCAGTCGGCCCAGCGTATGGCTTTCGTCCACGGCTACCCGGCTTACGTCGCGCGGGTGCGTAGAATAGTCGGAATAGATCATCTCAACCGGAAGCGATTGAGCGATTGACTCGAGCACCATATGCACGGCGTCCGCGTTCTCCGTTGCCAGCCTCGCGCACAGCGAGGCCACAAGGGGATGCTGCTTGTTGATCGCGTAGCTGATGCCGCCGTGGCCGGCGTATCGTTCCCAGAAGGGTGCCGCGTTTTCCTCGAACAGCTTCTGTCCGCGGCCCCGATGCACCGTCACGCTGCGGGCTGTGATCTTGTTGATGATCTGGCGCAAGCGCTCCCGTACCACGCGTGGAGGACGCGCCCGTGACTTCTTGATGTCGATAGTCCAAGCTTCATCCAGGCTGTTGGGGAAGTCGATCTGGACACGGGCCAGCTTGGTGGCTTCACCTTTCGGCACGAGCCGAAACCAGTCGCCCCAGGCCATCAGGCGGCCGTTGCGGTAGACATAGGCGCCTTGATTGGAAATGAAGTCGCTGCGATCCTGGTAATAGTCATATTCCAACGCAGTAAGTCGGCTGTGGTGTGGCAGGATGTAGGGCTGCATCGTGACTGCCATATCGTCGATCCAGACCGTTTCCTCCGGCAGCATCTGGGTTGCGGCATTCTTCCGGCAGAAAGGATCAAAAGGCGCGATCGGATGGCCGTTGATCCTGATCGCTAGCTTTTTCCTTCCCTTTACCTCACCGGCGAGAAAACGGTGAAACACAAGCGACAGGTGCCGCTCGACCGCCGCAAACTTCTCGTTGACGATCTCGTCACGCCTGTGGCCGGTTTCCTCTTCGAAGAGCCGATCGAGGTCTCGCCAGATCACCAGCGTGCCGGTGTCGCCGATAGTGTCGAAAAAAGGCTGGCAAGCGATTTCCTCCTGGTCGAGGACAGAAATAAACCAGTCGTC
>DAICYU010000795.1 GCA_027311485.1 Acetobacteraceae bacterium | reverse complement strand
AGCCCTGCGATAGCAGGGAGAACTTGAAGCGCGCATGTTCCGCCGAGGCCAGACGGATGTCGGTGGAGGTCAGAAGCATATACATCCCTGCGCCTGCGGCCCAGCCGTTCACCGCGGCAATCACTGGCTTCCACACGCGCGGATAGTGATCACCCATACGCCCGTCCACGCCGGTCTTCTGACCGTGAACGGTGCCGGCGAGCGGCCAGAAGATGCGCTGCGTGCGCAGATACTCCCGATCCTCGGCGGATAGGTCAGGCCGTGGCGCCAAGTTGTGACCGCCACAGAAATGGCGGTCTCCGGCGCCGGTGACGATGGCGCAGCGTATATTGCGGTCTTCCCACAGGTCGATCCAGGCTTCGGCGATGGCATCCGACATCTGCTTGTCCAGGATGTTGGCCTTGGCCGGATTGTTGAGGGTGATCGTGGCGATCCCGTCCCGCTTCACATAGTCGATGGGCATGGCGGCATTTCCCCTTTGTAGGACTGCTTCCTCCTGGCCTGATCCCGCGGCGCCGAACGTGGCATTCCAGGTGGTTGAAAGGGTCGGATAAATCTTTCGGCCCGGTGGCGATAGCCCGGTTTCGGCGCCGCAGGGCGGCACGGGCCGCAACCCGAGGCCGAAGGTCGAGCGGTTCGGATACGAAAGGAATTGTTAAGATTTGCGTGGCAGGGTCGGCGCCGTAATCGGAGACGGAAACACGATGGCCGGCCTGGACGAAGCGATCCCGGTGCTAAGCGATGCGGTGAAACCGCCGGTGGTGCTGGGCACCGCCGAACTGACGCACCTGGCCTATCAAGCCAATGGCCACGCGGCCCTGCTTGCCCGGATCAATGAGTTCGGCGGCGCGGAAGTCGGGCGCCGCTACGATACCGCCATAGCGCTGCAACTCGCGTTTCGCCGGGCGGACGGGCTGGAGGTGCTGGATGAGGTACTGGCCGAAAGCCACCTGTTCCGGCTGGGACACGCTGCCGGCAATGCGTTGCGGCTGCTGGCGTTGGTCTGCCCGGGCGACCTGATGACGAACCTGCCGCTGGACTTCCTGACCCGCCATCTGAACGTGCGACTGGACCTGCTGTACGTGCTGCCGAACCAGCCATTGCCGTCGACGATCCCCGATCATGACGCCGCGTTCTTTGCCGCCGGCGAAGCCGATCCCCTGATGTTGGCGCGTCTTGGCGCGCTATATGCCGCGTGGCCGCGTCCAGCGCTCAACGATCCAAGGTGGCTACCAGCTCTGGAACGCGATGCGCTAGCTCGATCGCTCCGTGACATCCCTGGCGTGTGCAGTCCGGCCGCTGTGGCGACGACCCGCAACGCGCTGGGACGGCATGTCGACAGCGGCGTCGCGATCTGCGGTTTCGGGCTGCCTTCGACGACATACCCCTGCCTGATCCGGCCGTACGGGTCTCATGCCGGGGTCGGGCTGGAACGCCTCAACACGCCGGCGGAAATGCAGTCGTATCTACAATCATCCTTCGCGCACGATTTCTTCCTGACTGCCTTCCACGATTATCGCGGGCCAGACGGGCTGTATCGCAAGTCGCGCGTCGCCTTCATCGACCGGCAGCCGATGCTGTGCCACATGGCCGTCTCGAGCCACTGGATGGTACATTACCTGAATGCCGGGATGGAGGAATCCACCGCCAAACGCGCCGAGGAGGCTGAGGCGATGGCATCGTTCGACACCGGTTTTGCCCGCC
>DAICYU010000794.1 GCA_027311485.1 Acetobacteraceae bacterium | reverse complement strand
ACTCGGTAGGGTATATAGACGGTTTCGGAATCGTGTCGACGCAGGGGCGGGGGACGGGCCATGGAGCGTGATGTGCGCAAGGAAGGGCGGGCAGCGTGGTCCTGGCGGCTGGGCTGGCTGTCGGCCCTGCTGGCCGGGCTGAACGCTGGCGGGACGACATAATGGACTTTGAGGAAGCCCTGGCGTGACTGAGACCGTGACTTCCAGAACCGGCCCGCTGGCACGCCGAACCGTGCTGCTCGCACCCCTGGCCTTGGCCGGATGTGGCCTTTTCGATGATTGGTTCACAACAAAGAAAACGCCGTTGCCGGGCAAGCGTGAGGCGCTGTACGTCGACCGCCGCGCGTTGGTGGTCGATGAAGGGGCGCCCAAGGTCGTGTTGCCCCCCGCGGTGCACAACGGGGCATGGCCGCAGGCGGGCGGGAATCCCGCGCACCTGATGGGCCACCTGGCGGCCAATGAGACACTGAGCGAGGTTTGGAAGGTCGATATCGGCGCCGGCGGCGGTCATCGCCAGGTTTTGACGGCGCAGCCGGTGGTGCTGGACAACACCGTTTTCACCATGGATTCAAACGCCGTCGTCACCGCCTTCGCGCTGGCCGACGGCAAGCGTCTGTGGCGGGCCGATACCGTGCCCAAGGATGTCGACAATACCAATGTCGGCGGCGGCCTGGGCGCTGATGGCAGCACGCTGTACGCCGCAAACGGGCTGTCCCAGCTTGTCGCCATGGACATCGCTACCGGCAAGGAGAAGTGGCGGAAGGATATCGGCGTACCCGCCCGATCCGCCCCAACCATTGTCGATGGGCGGGTGTTTCTGCTGACGATCACAGATCAGCTGCTGGCCTTCGCGGCGGCGGACGGCCGTTCGCTGTGGAAGTTCCAGGCCACCGAGCCAGTAACCTCCATGCTCGGCCAGCCCGCGCCTGCATACTACCGCGGGCTTGTGGTCGCTGGGTTCGGATCGGGCGAGTTGGCTGCGCTGCGAGCTGACAGCGGCAACGTGGTGTGGACCGACGGCCTGGGTGCATCGCAAAGCCGCGCGACCGTGCCGGATCTGTTGTCCATCCGGGGCGCGCCGGTCGTTGTGAACGGGCTGGTCTATGCGATCAGCATGGGTGGCCTTCTGATCTGCGACGACGTGCCCACCGGGCGCCGCGTCTGGGAACGCCAGGTGGCGGGCGAGGACACGCCTTTCGTGGCCGGCGACTGGATGTTCGTGCTTTCGGCCGAACAGCAGGTTGCCGCGATCACGATCGCCGAGGGGCAGGTCAGTTGGGTGACTCCCCTGCCGCGCTGGGAAGATCCCGAAAAGCGGAAGAATACACTGAGCTGGTACGGCCCGGTGCTGGTCAGCGACCGGTTGATCGTGACGGGCACCAGCAAGGACGCACTGTCTATCAGCCCATATACCGGGAAAATCCTGGGTCGTATGGAACTGTCCGAGGCTCCGGCACCGTTTGCGCCCGTTGTCGCCGACGGTACCGTGCTGGTGTTGACCAATAACGCACGGCTTATTGCACTGAGGTAGTACACACATGGTGCCAACCGTCGTCATCGCCGGGCGGCCCAATGTCGGTAAATCGACACTGTTCAACCGGCTGGCCGGCCGCCGCATCGCCCTGGTGGCGGATACACCCGGGGTCACGCGCGACCGCAAGGAAGCCGAGGCACAGTTGCGCGGCCGCACCGTGCGGCTTATCGATACCGCGGGGCTGG
>DAICYU010000793.1 GCA_027311485.1 Acetobacteraceae bacterium | reverse complement strand
AGGCCAGCGGGCAAAAGCGCCGGGTTGGGCAGCAGATCATCGGTCATGTTGGGCGTCAGCTACCAGCAAACCGGCCGCCGGGAAACACCTATGGACGCACAGATGTCATCGATGTCGTCGAGAACACGCGAAGCGCCGCCGCCGAGCGCATCGCATGGCGACCAGCGCGGGAACAAGCAGGGCCAGCGACACTGGCTCCGGCACCGTGATGCCGGTAATGGTGGCGTCGATGTGCTCAATCGGCGTCATCAGCGTGATGCCGCCGGCTACCAGTCCGACGCCGCCGCCAATGGCAGCAAGGCTGGCGATTGCTGCGCCCGCGTTCGGACTTCCGACGTTGGTCTGGACGCCGGCGGCGCCGGCAGCGTTGGTGCCATAGGCCGAGAACAGCGTGGCGGCGTTGAACAACGCCCCGATCGATTCCTGCAGCAGGCCGTCCGGGCTGGTCACGCCGACCGACAGATAGTTATAGCCCCCATGGGCGGGGTCGCTGATCGAGATCGATCCGCCTGAGCTGTTGCCGAAGTACCCCAGCGTGCCCGTCGAGATTACGCTTTGGGCGATCCCATTCAGCGTGAAACGGATGGAAATGGCGCCGGCGCCATTATCGGCGTAGCACGCGCCACCAGCGACGCAGCGCTCGGTCAGGGTAGACGGGTTGATCACGGCTACCCCACCGATCGTCTGCCCAGCCAGATTGGCGTTGCTGCCTTCCTGAAAAATGTTGCCGGAGTCGATGTTGTTCACAGAGCCGATGACGGCGCTGAAGCTGATGGTGACCGCGCCCGCGCGGGCGACCGCCGGAACAGCAAGTATCAGTCCCAGCGCGACCATCGCGTGAGAAAGCCGGAAGGGCGGCGTCCGGCGCTGTTCGCTCGCCAAAATGAGGAGGGTCTTCAACGCCAGAAACGACCGCAACCGCTGCATGTCGGGGAATCGAGGAAACATCGAGCAGTCCCTTGTCGACACCCCGAATTGCCGAGGCGCATGCTGAAAGGAATGCAAATGCTGTTCCAAATTACTTATAGAACAAAATCAGACACATACAATAAATACATAGGTATTCTGTCAGATTCCCTGACACTCGCCGTCTTAACTGATCGTTAACGAATTCTCCCCTACGCTATCCTTGCTCCATGATGTTCCATACCATCGCGTTTGTGTTTGCCTTTCTCCCAGCCTGCATGGCTGGCTTCTTTCTGATCGGCCGCATCCTTGGAACAACCTGGGCCTTGCGCTGGCTGCTGGCGGCAAGCCTGTTCTTCTACGCCCAGTGGAATCTTGCCCATGTGCCGTTGCTGATCGGGTCCATGGCAGCGAACTACACGATCGGGCGCCGGCTGCTGCGTACCGTGCATCGGCGCACCTGGCTCATGTTTGGCATCGCACTCAATCTGACCGTGCTCGGATGGTTCAAATACGCGGACTTCCTGCTGCATGCCGTCTGGCCAGCCGCACCTGTTCTGGGCATCGCCCTGCCGCTGGCGATCAGTTTCTTCACCTTCCAGCAGATTATGTTCCTGGTTGATACAGCCCGCGGGCAGACCGCCCCCCCGGACGTGTTGCCTTACACCGCCTTCACCGCCTTCTTTCCTCACCTCATCGCCGGCCCGATCGTCCGACCCGCCGAGGTCATACCGCAACTGTCGGACCCGGCCTTGGCCCACCCGCGCATGCAGAACCTGACCGAAGGCCTGCTGATCTTCCTGCTTGGGCTGGGCAAGAAACTGGTTCTGGCCGACATGTTCGG
>DAICYU010000792.1 GCA_027311485.1 Acetobacteraceae bacterium | reverse complement strand
GGATCACCGGTATGCCACTGGCCAGGGCGAAGGTGGCGGCGGTGCTGTTGACGGTGACCATGCCCAGGGCGCGGTCCAGCAGGTGTTGCAGGTCGCAGGCCGTGACCAGAACAACACGGTCGGGCACGCCGGCCTCCATCGCGACCGTCCGCGTGATGCCGGCCCAGTCGATCACGCCATTGTCCAGCGGATGCGCCTTGATCGCCAGCACGGTGCCCGGTGGCGCGTGGCGGGCAAACGAAGCCACCACCAGGCGGATCGCATGCATCATCCCGCCCAGGTCGGAGTGGCAGAGAATCTGCGAGTCGTTATCCATTTGTATCGGCAGGACGAAAAAGCCATTCGGCGCGGCGAAGGCGTGGTCGATTGCCCGACGGCTGCGGGTGCGGGTGAACGGGCAACGGGCGGCGCGCTTCAGCCAGCCGACCGCCTCCTGCGGCAAGGACCAGCCGCGATGGGTTGCGTAGTGCGGGTACAGCGGCGCCAGGGTCATGCAGGCTGCCGCATAGGCCACGCAATCACGGGCGCGGGCGCGGACGGATGGCGGCACATGCGGCGTGACGGGCAGCGGCGGCAACAGGGCGGCCGCGGTTCGATAGGCTGCCGCATCGCGCGGCAGGCGGGAAAAGCCGTTGACGCCGGCGATTTCCAGCGTGATCCAGTCCGGCCGAAGATAGCCTTCCTCCAGCACATGGACGGTCACGCCGTGGCGGTTCGCCATGTCGATCGCAATCCGGTGCAGCGGGCGGCAATCGCCGTGCAGGATGATGTCGGTCGGTGCATGTTCCAGTATCAGGCGTTGCAGAAATGCCGGCCATCCGGCGATGCGGCCGCGGAAATCGACCGCGGGCAGTGATGGCCATGCCTTGCGGTCGCCGCCGTTGAAGTTCACCCGCAGCACGCCGTGGCCGCGCGCAGCCAGCGTCTGCCCCAGCGCATGCATGAAGCGGCCCGGGACACCCTGCAGGAACAGAAAGCGCCGGCGTGGAAACAGCCTGACAACCGGCTGCAACGACCGCGCACGGAACGCCCCGCGGGTATGGCGCTTCATATGGCGACAGCCGGTTGGTTGATCGAGATGCACACAGGATCAGGCGCCAATTGTTTCTATACGCACACGTTACGGCAATTTGATTAACAAAAAGTATCCAAAATGAGCCTGCGACGTGGCCGGATGCGCCGGGCTGAACCGCTCGCGGGGCATTAACGCTTTGTAAACTATTTGCGTCCTAGAACCTCCAGGACGCATCGGTTCGTATGCGCCACGGCCCAACCCGAGGACAGGAGGTCTTCCCATGTTCGATGGACCGATCGCACCGCAATCCGGTTTGCCGCGGCTGGCAATCATCAGCACGTATGACGAAATGTGCGGCATCGCCGGCTATACACGTGCACTGGAACAGCAGCTGCGGCCGCATGCGGACGTCACGGTCTTCGATCTGGACCAATACCTGCTGCGAAGCCCGCATGCCAGGGTGCAGCGTTTGGCCGATCGGCACATCCGCGACATCGCCGCCAGGCTGCGTGATTTCGACAGCGTCAATATCCAGCTTGAATACGGCACGCTGGGCCGCACCAACCGGCAGATCGTCAGCCGCTTCCAGCGCCTTGTCCGCTCAGCCCGGGCCGCATCCATAACATTCCATACGATACTGGGTGGCGAGATGCTGGACTGGCGGTCGATCGGCCGTAACCTGAGGCATGGACGGGTGTCGGACGCGCTGCGGCTGGTCAGCGGCTATTACCGCGG
>DAICYU010000791.1 GCA_027311485.1 Acetobacteraceae bacterium | reverse complement strand
GAGGACGCGACGGCGGCATCTTCCTTGCGTCCCCATTCCGCGACCAACTGCGCGGCGCCGGCGGTATCGGCCTCCACCACCGGGGTGACCTTCAGCTCCGCGAGGATGCGGCGGACCTGGCCGAGAGCGACGCTGTGGGAGTGGACGCGGCGGATGTCGGTGATTGTGGCGCCCTTGACGCCCAGCAGGCAGTGCTCGACGCGCTGGAACTGCTCCCCGACGATGAACAGGCCGGACCGCGGCAACAGGTGGTGGATGTCGGACACGCGTCCGGCGAGGCTGTTTTCACACGGGAGCATGCCCAAATCGGCGGCGCCGTCGCGCACGGCATCGATCGCCGCCTCGAACGAAGCGCAGGGCAGGGTGGTCATGTCCGGATAGGCGGCGCGGCAGGCAAGGTCGGAATACGCGCCCGGCACGCCCTGGAAGGAGATCACGTTGCTCATGCCCGGGCCAGCAGCAGGGCGCGGGCGCGCTCCAGGTCTTCGGGCGTATCAACGCCGAACGGTCCGTGCTCCATGCGCACGCAGGCGATTCGCATCCCATCCTCCAGCGCCCGCAGCTGTTCCAGATTCTCGCGCTGCTCCAGCGGGCTTGGCGGCAGTGAGACAAAACGATCCAGCGCCGAACGCCGATAGGCGTAGATGCCGACATGGTGCCAGCGTGGCCCGCGACCCCACGGGATCGGCTGGCGGGAAAAGTACAGGGCGGGGGCGACGGTCTGCCCCGGCGCGAAGGCGCAGGCGGCCTTGACGAAGGACGCGGTCGCAGCTTCGGCGTCATCGCGGATCGGCACCACCAGCGTGCCGATATCCACCTTGGGATCGCGCAGCGCGGTGACAACCAGGCGGAGCCCGTCCGGGTCCAGCGTCGGGAAGTCGCCTTGCAGGTTGACCACCACGTCGTGCCGCCGGTCCGGATCGAGCGTCGCCAGCGCGGCATGCACACGATCGGACCCGGACGGCAGCGCCGGGTCGGTCAGTACCGCCTGGCCGCCGGCGGCGCGCACGGCGGCGACAATCTCCTCGTCGCCGCAGGCGACGGCCACCGGGCCGATTTCGGCTTCGCGCCCACGCTCCAGCATATGGACGATCATCGGCCTGCCGGCGATGTCGGCCAGTGGCTTGCCCGGCAGCCGGGTCGCGGCCATGCGGGCGGGAATGACAACAATCGGGTTCAAAAGGGCAGGATTCCTGGCGGCGGAAGACGGTTGAACAGGCGGTTTCGTTTCCGTATGGTGGCGCCAGCTTACGGACGCGCCCTCCGCCGCGCAACGGCGTCAGGCGCATTCCTGTGTGCCCGCAATCGGCCGTGTGGCCTTGATCGATCGGAAAGCGTCACCCATGAGCAGCATGGAACTGAACAAGGGCGTCGCCGCTGTTCTTGTCGCCGGCATCGCGTTCTTCGTCGCCGGCACGATTGGGGTCAATCTGGTTTCGGAGGAGCGGCCGGCAACCCCCGCCATCAAGATCGAAGGCATGCCGGCCACCACGGCGGAGTCCGCCCCACCGAAGCCGGCCGCGTTGCCGCCGATCGGGCCGCTGCTGGCCAAAGCCGATCCCGCCGCTGGCGAAGCCACGGTCAAGAAGCTCTGCTCGGCCTGTCACACCTTCACCGAAGGCGGCAAGGCTGGCGTCGGCCCGAACCTGTATGGCGTCGTCGGCGGGCCGCATGCGCATATGGAAGGCTTTGCCTACTCGGCCGGGATGAAGGCCAAGACCGGCCTGTGGACGTTCGACGCGTTGAACGAA
>DAICYU010000790.1 GCA_027311485.1 Acetobacteraceae bacterium | reverse complement strand
ATCGTGCCCTGGTGCTGCTGGATGAAACTCTGCGCCAGGGTCAGGCCCAGGCCGCTGCAGCCTTCCCGGCCGGATACCAGTGGATAAAAGATGCGTTCGCGGATCTCGTCCGGGATGCCCGGGCCGTTGTCGATCACCCGGATCACCGCCCCAGGTCCGGCCGCGGCGACAACCAGCCGTACCGTCCCGCCTGACGGCGTGAACTTGATGGCATTGTCCAGCAAATTGGCGACGGCCTCGATCATCAGGTCGCGGTCGCCGTAGATCGGCGGGGCGTCGTCAGCCTCCAGAACGAACTGGATGTCCTTCTCCTCAGCCATCGGACCATAAAGATCCGCGGCGGCCCCGGCGATTTCGTTCAGGTCCACCTTACCGAACGCCGCGCGCCGCTGCCCGCTTTCGATCTCCCCGATCCGAAGCAGGGCCGTGATGATGGATTGTGCCTGATCGAGCCCCGCGATGGCGCGATCCGCCAGCGCCCGCAGGTCCGCTTCCGAGCCGCCCTTGCTCCGCCCCTGCTCCAGCTGCATCCGCACCCGGGCCAAAGGAGTCCGCAAGTCGTGCGCGATATTGTCGCTGACCCCCTGCACTTCCGACAACAGCCGCTCGATCTCCGCCAGCATGCGGTTCACGCTGCCGGCAAGCTGATCGAAGTCGTCGGCGACGCCCTTCACCGGCAGTCGCTCATGCACATCGCCCTGCATAATCCGGTCGATCGCCTGATTGACATCCTTCACCCGGCGCTGCGCCTGCCGGCTGAGCCAAAGGCCGGCTGCCAGGGCCGGCACGATGGCTGGAATGGCGCCCAGCATCAGGGTTTCCGCGACGATGCTTTCCAGCGTCGACAGAACCCCGATGCCGCGGGCCATGACCAGCAGACTGCCGTCCGGCAGACGCCGCGCGACGGCTATGATCGGTCTTCGGACAGGCTTCCGGCCGGGCTCCTCCAGGACGGCATGATGCGCTGCACCATCCGCCGGCAGCCCGGTGGGCAGCAATTCCATGTTGCCGGCCATCAACCGGCCATCGGCCGCGAACAGCGCGGCATAGATCGTGTTGTGAAACTCGTCCTCATTCACGCCGCGCAACTGCGTCCGCACCATCCAGTCGATTTCCGCCGGTGTCCCTTGCGACACCGCGGCCGCCTGATTGACCACGAACGCGGCCAGACGCTGCATCTCGAACGTCTTGATCTGCCAATAAATCATGCCAAACAGCAGCACGCCCGACAGCAGGCAGACGCCCGAGAAAATGACCGAAAGACGCAGTGTGCCGGTCTGGAGGATTTTAACCAGGGTCACGAAGGACGAACCCCACCCCGCGAATGCTCACCAGCATCGGCTCGCCGCCAAAGTTATCGACCTTCCGACGCAGGCGGCCGATATGCACGTCCACAAGATTGGTCTGCGGAATGAAGCGGTAGTGCCAGACATCCTCCAGCAGCATGTCGCGTGTCACGACACGATCCGGCCGCCGCATGAAATACTCAAGCAGCTTGAATTCGCTCCCCGACAGGGGAATCACCTGGTCGCCGCGCCGGGCGACCCGTTCGATCAGGTCGAGTTCCAGAGGTCCGACGCGCAGCACCGTCGCCCGGGTCTCCAGCGGTCGACGCAGCAGGGCTTCCACCCGCGCGGCGACCTCCGACATCGCGAACGGCTTTGTCACGTAGTCGTCGCCGCCCATCTTCAGGCCGCGGATGCGATCATTGACCGCCCCAAGCGCACTGATGACCAGAACCGGGACCGGAATACCTTCCGCGCGCAACCCTT
>DAICYU010000078.1 GCA_027311485.1 Acetobacteraceae bacterium | reverse complement strand
AAGTAAAAGCCGTCAACCACGAAGTCGTGCACACCGGTACCGGCAAGAAGCTCGGCTATGGCGAACTCGCCGCCGATGCCGCCGCCCAGCCGGTGCCCGATCCGTCGACGCTGAACTACAAGGACCCGAAGGACTTCCGCTATATCGGCAAGGGCCAGGTCAGCATCGTCGACCTGCATGACATCACCACCGGTCACGCGACCTACGGTGCCGATGTCCGCCTGCCCGGCATGATGTACGCGGTGATCGCCCGCCCGCCCGTCACCGGCGGCAAGCTGGTCAAGTTCGACGCCACTGACGCCATGAAGGTCGCCGGCGTGGAAAAGGTCATGGAGGTCAAGGGCTGGCCCTGGCCGTCCAAGTTCCAGCCGCTGGGCGGCGTTGCCGTCATCGGCCGTAACACCGGCGCGGCGATCATGGGCCGCGACGCGCTGAAGGTCGTCTGGGACGACGGGGCGAACGCCAAATATGACTCCGACACGTACCGGACGGAACTGGAAGCGGCCGCGCGCAAGCCCGGCCTCGTGGTTCGCAACAACGGCGATGCGGAAAGTGCGCTGAAGACTGCCGACAAGGTTGTCGTCGGCGAATACTACCTGCCGCATCTGGCGCACGTGCCGATGGAGCCGCCGGCCGCCGTGGCGCATGTCACCGGCGACAAGGCCGAGGTCTGGGCGCCGGTGCAAAGCCCGGGCGGCACCCGCTCGGATGTCGCCAAGACGCTGGGCATTCCGGAACAGAACGTCACCATCCACGTGACGCTGCTGGGCGGTGGCTTCGGCCGCAAGTCGAAGTGCGACTACGCATTGGAAGCCGCGCTGCTTTCCAAGGCCCTGAACGCCCCGGTCAAGGTGCAGTGGACGCGTGAGGATGACGTGCAGCACGACTTCGTCCACACCGTCTCGGTGGAGCGGATCGAGGCAGGGCTGGACAAGAACGGCAAGGTCATCGCCTGGCGCCATCGCAGCGTCGCGCCCACCATCGCCTCGACCTTCGCTGCCGGCGCCAAGCACGAAGCGCCGTTCGAGCTGGGGATGGGCCTGGTCGACCTGCCGTTCGACATCCCGAACATCCGCTGCGAAAACCCCGAAGCCGCCGCCTACACCCGGATCGGCTGGTTCCGTTCCGTGTCCAACATTCCGCACGCATTTGCCGTGCAGACGATGGTCGCGGAAATCGCCCATGCGACCGGACGCGACCCGAAGGACATGCTGCTGGAGCTGATCGGCCCGGCCCGCATCGTCGATGTCGGCCCGTCGGTGCAGAAGCTGTGGGACTACGGCGAACCGCTGTCGAGCTATCCGATCGACGCCGGGCGCCTTCGCCGCACGGTGGAAATGGTCGCCGACAAGGCCGGCTGGGGACGCAAACTGCCCAAGGGGCACGGTCTGGGTATCGCGGCGCACCGCAGCTTCGTCAGCTATGTCGCGACCGTCGTCGAAGTGGCCGTGGATGACAAAGGCAAGCTGACGATCCCGCGGGTGGACACGGTCATTGACTGCGGCACGCACGTCAACCCGGAACGCATCCAGTCGCAGATCGAAGGCGCCGCCGTCATGGGTGTCAGCCTGGCCAAATACGGCAATCTGACCTTCAAGAACGGCCGTGTCGTCCAGAGCAACTTCAACGACTTCCAGGTGACCCGCATCGACGAGGCACCGCAGGTGACGAACGTCTACATCATGCCGGCCGGGCCGGATGTCCCGCCAAGTGGTGTGGGTGAGCCGGGCGTGCCTCCGGTCGCCCCGGCGCTGTGCAACGCCATCTTCGCCGCCACCGGCAAGCGTATCCGCAGCATGCCGATCGGCAAGCAACTCGAAAATGCCTGATGGGAAGCTCCTGATGAAAGCATCAGGGGCGGACTGAGCGGGAGGAGCAACAGAGAGAGCCTATGAGACAAACTTCCACGATAACTTCCGCGGCAGGGCTGCTGATTGCCCTGTCGCTCGGCGGGGTCGGTGGGGGCCTGCTCCATGGTGGTGCCTTCACCGGCACCGCCATGGCTGCGGAACCTGGGGCGGCATCCGCCCAGGCGCCCAAAACCGGCAGCGTCAACCCGAACCTGGGCAGTGGGCCGGCGGACCAGAAGTCGCTGCCTTCTTCTGCCACGCCGCCGACCACCACGAAGCACACCGGCGCGACCAATCAGAGCCATAAGGTCAAGTCGATGAACAAGAAGGCGAAGGCAAAGGTCGAAACCGAAGGCAAGTAAATCGGGGAACGGTCCGCAAGGACCAGGGGAAGGGATAAGAAATGTCCAGGAAGATGTATGCGGCGGCAGCAATTGTCGCCCTTCTCGTCGGCAGCCATGGTGGATGGGCTGCCGACGACGTTACTGCCAATCAATTGCTGAAAGCCGATTCCGATCCGGGAAACTGGCTGACCCATCATAAGGATTATTCGGCGCACCGCTTCTCCTCGCTGTCGCAGATCACCAAGGATAACGTGAAGAACCTGCATGTTGCCTGGACCCTGCAGCTGGGCGGCGTCGAAGGCGGCGGCATCTGGTCGCATGGCGGCCTGGAGGGAACGCCGATCGTCGAGAACGGCTACATGTACGTCACCGATGGCTGGGGTTCGGTCTACAAGATCGACACCCACCACGGTGAGGGCAAGCTGCTGTGGAAAATGGACCCGAAAACCGACCATGACTGGGCCGGTGCCGTGGCCTGCTGCGGCGTCGATAACCGGGGCGTGGCACTCATCGGCGACCTCGTGCTGTCCCACTCCCTGGACGGGCGGCTGATCGCCACGAACAAGGATACCGGCCAGATCGCCTGGCAGCGGCAGGTTGCCGATCCGGACAAGGGTGAGGTCGTCACCGCGGCGCCGCTGGTGGTGAAGAACATGGTCATCACCGGCGTGTCGGGCGCCGAATACGGCATCCGCGGCTGGATCGCCGCAACCGACCTGACGACCCACAAGGAAGTCTGGCGCACCTACACGATCCCCGCGAAGGGTGAGCCGGGTGCCAACACCTGGAAGGACAACCACGACGCCATGGCGAACGGTGGTGGGTCCACCTGGGTGACGGGCAGCTACGATCCGTCCAGCAACACGCTGTTCTGGGGCGTCGGAAATCCGGGTCCGGACTGGGATTCGCAGTATCGCCCCGGTGACAACCTGTACACCGACTCGACCCTGGCGCTGGATGTCGATACCGGCAAGATCAAGTGGCACTACCAGCATACGCCGAACGACGACTTCGATTATGACAGTGTCGCCGAGAACGTGCTGGTCGATGCGCCGGTGCACGGGCAGCCGATGCACCTGGACCTGGAAGCCGATCGGAACGGCTTCGCCTACGCAGTCAACCGTGATAACGGCCAGTTCGTCTGGGGCCTTCCGTTCGTCAAGAAGGTGACCTGGACCAAGGGGCTGGACCCCGAGACCGGCCGCCCGGCCGAGTACGACCCGAAGCTGGACGTGCAGAAATACAACGCAGCTGTCACGCCCAGCCGTGAACATCCCGTCACCATGATCTGCCCGGGCAACATGGGCGGCAAGAACTGGCCGCCGACCGCCTATAATCCGCAGGACAAGATCTGGTACATTCCGGTCATCGAAAGCTGCAACCGCATCACCGTGAAGCCCGAGGATCCCAGCAAGCCGATCAAGAAGCGGGAATTCTTCACCGGCGGCGGCCCGACGCAGCCGGAGCGTATCACGGGTAGCGTCACCGCGATCGACGTCACCACCGGAAAGGAAGTCGGCAAGCATGAGACGCCCTATCCGATGCTGGGCGGGCTGCTCGCGACACCCGACATGGTCTTCTATGGCCAGCCGGACGGCAAGGTCGCCGCGCTTGATGCCAAGAGCCTGAAAGAGCTCTGGAGCTTCAACACAGGCGCCGGCGTGAACGCACCGCCGATGACGTTCACCTCCGACGGCAAGCAATACATCGCCATCCTGGTCGGCCAGGGCGGTGCCTGGGACAAGTGGTTCATCGACGGAACACCTGAACTGAAGCGCATACAGCCCGGCTCAATGCTGTACGTGTTCTCGCTGAACTAAGTATGTGCCGGGGAGGCGTATAGTCCTCCCCGGCCGCTCTACTGACTGGCGAAAGTATCGCGTTGTGACGAAGTCTTTTGTAACGACTATGGCCTTCCCGGCCATGATGCTGCTTGGCGCGTTTCTCCTTCTGAATTCTGTCAGTGCCTGGGCTGAACCTTCAGCAGATGAGGGGTTGCATGTTTTCAAGTCTGCGAATTGCGTGGGGTGCCACAAATGGTCGGGCGAGGGTGGCGGCGGCTATGGCGGCGCGGCAGCGAACCTGCGCCGTACCGCGTTGAGCCTTGATCAGATTGAACACACGATCCGCTGTGGGAGGCCGGCGACCGGTATGCCGCATTTCGACCCCGACGCGTATTCCGATGGCCGTTGCTACGGCCTGAAGAAGGCGCAGATGTCCGCGGCGACCATGCCGCCAGAGCCGGATCACTACTTGCGGCCGGCCGATATCGACGCCGTTGCCAAGTATGTCGTCAGTCATATCAAAGGAAAAGGGCCGCCGACATTTGCGCAATGCCAGGCATTTTTCGGCGACGGCACGCGGGCCTGCGACGTGTATGAGAAGACGTCCGACAGCAGCGGCGCCCAGGCAGGCGCATCAGCGGGCAGCGCGCACCAGCACCTGAAAATTGAAAGCGCGCCCGATGCCAACGCGGGAAAATAGGCCGATGCCCACAATCCGCACCGCGCTGCTTGCCGCCCTCCTACTGCCGGCCGGCGCCATTGCCGCCGATCGGAACGACCTGCGCGAATTCCACATCGGCATGCCCGTTTCAGCGCTGCCACACCAGGGATACGTCGATTTCCGGTGTGCCGACGATCCGGCCAGGCAACTGTCCGGATGGGACCAGTGGCAATCGTGTCCGGCCGAGGCCAACGGCACCCACGCCGTGGGCTTTCATTACGAGGACGTGTTACAGGACGGCGGCGCCGGGAAGACACGGGTCGGCGGCCATCCGGTGACCATCGCTCTGCTGATCGACAATCAGGCCACGCTGGCCGGCATCAGGATCGATACTGATCCGCACACATCGCTGTATATGCGCAAGAAGGCCTTCCTGATGGCGTTGCAGGTCAGAGCCCGCTACGGCGAGGAAGGCTGGACCTGCCATCATGAACAGCCCACGGCGACCGAGCACCCGGTCGGCGGCGTCTTTATCCACGAACATTGTGAAAAGGTGACGGCGTCCCGGCACTTTGTGCTCGACCGTGAGTTGTTTCGTGATCCATCCAAGGATCTGCGCGATTTCGTCAATGGTACACAGCTGACGATCGAGCGGCCCGACCTGCCTTCGACCCCCCGGGAGTAGAGCGTGACGACTGAAAAGACATGTTGTTGTTCCGCAACCATCAACAACGCCACCCCCCCCGCGATCGATTCCGCTCGGCGTCGCCTGCTGCAGGCGGGGGCGGCTGTTGCCGTCGGCCTGATGCCGATCGCCGCCCGGGCGGAAAGTGATGATCCGAAACGAATGATGCGGCCGCAGCCGGGGGATTTTCTGATTCGCGCGGAAGGCGATCAGGAAGGCAGCCTGATTACCGCTGCCGAAATGAAAATCGGCGACCCGCCGGTCATCGCCTGGGCAATCGACCCCGCGACCAAGCTGCCGCGCGACGGGTCCCGCCTCAATCAGGTCCTGCTGATGCGGTTCGACCCTGCGGCCCTGGGGCCGCGGACCAAGCCGCACGCGGCGGACGGGATCGTCGCCTATTCGGCGATATGCACCCACGCGCAATGCACGGTTACCGGCTGGATCACGGACAGGCAGGTGCTGCACTGCCCATGTCATCAGTCGGAATACGATCCGCGGCACAATGCCAAGGTCGTTGGGGGGCCGGCGCCGCGGCAACTGGCCGCGCTCCCGTTGAAGATCAGTGATGGCAAGCCACAAGTGGCGGGAGGTTTCATCGGCAAAGTCGGGATGGTGCAACAGACCATGTGATGACGAACGCAAACATAAATAAGACGTAACGATAAGCAGAAGGAGAAGTCACGATGGGTGGAAACAAGAGAATTTTTCTGGCAACGGTCGCAGCAGCGCTGCTGGGTGCCGGCACGGTGGCAGCGACCGCAGGGGAAGTGGATAACTACAGCCCGGTTACGCAGCAACGGTTGGAAAATCCGGAGCCCGGCAACTGGCTTCTGTATCGGCGGACGTATGACGGCCACGGCTTCAGCCCGCTGAAGCAGATCAACGTCGACAACGTGAAGTCGCTGGAACCCGTCTGGACATTCTCCACCGGCGTGGGCGAGGGGCATGAAGCGCCGCCGATGGTGAACAACGGCATCATGTATGTCGCCACGCCATACGGGCAGGTGCTCGCGCTGAATGCCAAGACCGGCGACCTGATCTGGCGCTACAAGCACAAGCTGCCGGAAGACCTGTTCCAGCTGCATCCGACCAGCCGTGGCGTTGCGATGTGGGGCGACAAGCTGTTCCTGGCCGCGACCGACGATCACCTGATCGCCATTGACGCGAAGACCGGCAAGGAAGTCTGGAACACCAAGGTCCAGGACTACCAGAAGGGCCAGTACATGACGCTGGAACCGCTGGTGGTGAACGGTAAGGTCATGGTCGGCGGTTCCGGCGGCGAATTCGGCGTGCGCGGCTATGTCGCGGCCTTCGATGCCGACAGCGGCAAGGAACTGTGGCGCACCTACACCATTCCGGCCCCCGGAGAGCCCGGCAGCAACACTTGGCAGGGCGATGCCTGGAAGACCGGCGGCGGCTCCGTCTGGATCACCGGCACCTACGATCCGAAGCGCAACATCGCCTACTGGGGCGTCGGCAACGCGGCGCCGTGGCCGGGTGACCAGCATCCGGGTGACAACCTGTTCACCAGCTCGGTGATCGCGCTGAATCCGGATACCGGCAAGATGGTCGGTTACCACCAGTACCACCAGAACGATTCGTGGGACTGGGATGAGATCGACTCGCCCATGCTGATCAAGATGAACCACAACGGCCAGCCTTTCGACGGCTTGGTGCATCCCGGTCGCGACGGATACCTGTGGGTCCTGAAGCAGGACGACCAGGGCATCCACTTCGTGTCTGGCAAGCCCTTCGTCGGCCAGAACGCCTTCAAGGGACTGGATGAATCCGGGCGCCCCATCGTCGACCCCGAGCATAAGCCGACGACCGGCAAGAACGTGTCGTTCTGCCCGTCCCTGTGGGGCGGCAAGGACTGGCCCGCAGCGGCGTATAATCCGGATACGAAGCTGCTGTACATTCCCGCCAACAACAACATGTGCGAGTCGCTGGAAGGCAAAAAGCAGAAGCTCGTCGTTGGCCAGATCTGGCTGGGCGCCGACGCCGACAATGCCAAGCTGCTGCCGCAAAAGCAGCATATCGGCGAACTGCAGGCGTGGGACCCCGAGACCGGCAAGCAGGCCTGGATGCATCCGTTCCAGGGCTCGCAGCTGTTCGGTTCAGTGCTGACGACAGCCGGCGATCTCGTCTTCGTGGGCGGCACCAACGACCGCATGTTCCGTGCGTTCAATGGCAAGACCGGAGAGCTGCTGTGGCAGCAGAAGACCAACTCCGGCATCATGGGCATGCCGGTGGCGTATGAGGTCGACGGCACCGAATACGTCGCTATCCAGTCTGGCTGGGGCGTCGATGCCCAGCGTATCCAGGACATGCTCGCCAAGACCGACATGAAGGTGAACCCGGACGTGCCGCAGGGCGGCGTCGTTTGGGTCTTCGCGGTCAAGCATTGAACCCGGCGGCCTGAAAGGCCGTACGGAAAGCGCGCGGCCGTCGGGGCGGTCGCGCGCAAACCAACAGCGCCCCGGGCTTTGATTGATATGCCGAGCCTGAAACCCGCCCGCCGGACCCATCCGGCGGGCGGAGCGGTGTTTGTCAGCCGGTCACGCTCGCATCAACCCGCGCCATCAGTTCGGCCGATAGCGGACCGGCGTCGGCCGCGGCGATACAGCCGGCCAGTTCCGCCCGGTTCTTCACGCCCAGCACCAGCGTGTCGATCGGCAGTCCCAGCGCATACCGGTGCGCGACAATCGCGGGGTCCTCGCCGATCTCCGCACACAGCGCCCGGAACCCGGCGGCGCGGGCGTAATCCAGCACCTCGGGATGATCCGCCGGCAGGTCCCGGTCGATCGCCGCGGTCAGTGCCCCCGCCTGCACCGCCCGGATGCCCATCACGCCGACACCGTTCGCCCGCGCCGCCGCCATCACGTCACGCGGCTTGGCGGGACCGTCGAAGAACTTCAGCCCGCCCGGCGAGTCCAGCAGGTTCGCGATGCACTGCACCGCCGCCGGCTTCGGGTCCTCATGCAGCACCTCGATGATCGCATCCGGATGGCCGATCCCGGTCAGCCCCCACGCGCCGATCAGCCCCTCGGCGACGAATTTCTCGAACACCGGGCGCACATGGCTGCGGAACAGCGGCAGCGGAGTCAGCCGGCTGACATCCGGCGCGTTCCACATCGGATGCCCGTCCGCCACCAGGTTGGAGTGCAGGAAGAAGATATCCAGCTTGTCCCGCTGCAGCAGGCGCAGGCTGGTTTCGATCGACTGGCGCAGCACCCGCTCCACCCGCTCCGCGCCCGGATTGCCCAGGTTGCACTTGCTGGTGATGAACACACCCGCCGGCAGCCGGCCGCCAAACGCTTCGCCCACCACACGCTCCGCCTTCCCGTCGCCATACCGGGGCGCAAGGTCGAGCAGGTTGATGCCGGCGGCGACGGCGGCGTGCACGGTGGCGACGCATTCATCGAACGTGGTCTGGCCCCACAGCATGCCCAGACCGCCGCCGCCGAGGGTCAGCGTGGAAACCGGGAACAGGGGACCGAATGGGTGCAGCTGCATGGAATTATCCTGGACGGCGTTGTTGAACCAGCTCCACCATGATCCCTTCCGGCCCGCGAATGAAGGCCAGGTAGGTGCCGGCATCGCGGGTCAGCGGCCCCACCGCGACCGCCGCCCCCTTGTCCCGCAGCCCGGCGATCGCGGCGTCCAGATCGGCGACCGTGAAGCCGATATGCTCCAGCCCGTAGTACGGGAAGGCCGGCGCCGGAGTCATCCGGTCATGCGGGTGCGTGGGCGCGATCAGGATCTTCTGCCCGCCCACCCGCAGCATGATCCGTTCCTGGCCGGGATACAGCGTGCCGGGCGGATAGATGCCGCGCGTCACCTCGGCGTCGAACATCGTCTCAAAGAACCGCGCCATCGCGTCGGGGTCCGCGCTGCGCAGGTGGATATGGTCGAACTGGAAGATGGACATGGCAAACGCTAACCCGGCGCGCCGGACCTGAAAAGCCGCCCGGCCGTTCGCCCCCCCGACCGACAGGCAAACGTGTAGGCAGCCTGCCGCAAGTAGGTGCTTGCGCCAATCGCCGCTCTTGCGCAGTTTAGGCGCAACACGCAGCAGGGTCGCCGAACGGCCCGCACCGTGCAGGGAGGAGACTTCGGTTCATGGCGCAGGTCGGGCAGCCGCTTCTGTCGGTTCAGGGTATTACCATTCGCTTTGGCGGCGTCGTCGCCTTGGACAGCATCACGTTCGACGTCATGCCCGGCCAGATCGCCGGCCTGATCGGCCCCAACGGCGCCGGCAAGACAACATTGTTCAACTGCCTCAGCCGCCTCTACCAGCCCAACGCCGGCGATATCCTGTTTGAGGGCAAGTCGATCCTCGGCTTCCCCCGCCACCGCATCGCCGCCATCGGCATCGGCCGCACCTTCCAGAACGTGGCGCTGTTCGACAACCTGACGGTGCTGGACAACGTCATGGTCGGCCGCCACAGCCAGACCCATGCCGGCTTCATGATGAACGCCTTCCGCCCACCCATGGTCGGGCGGGAGGAAGTGGCCGCTCGCGCCAAGGCGATGGACCTGATCGAGTTCATGAACCTGACGGCCTTCACCAACCGCCCCGTCGCCGGTCTGCCGTTCCCGATCCGCAAGCGTGTCGAACTCGCCCGCGCCCTGGCGGCGGAACCCAAGCTGCTGCTGCTGGACGAACCGGCCGCCGGCCTCAACCACGAGGAAGTGCACGTGCTGGAAAGTCAGATCCGCCGCGTGCGCGATGTGCAGAACGTCACCGTGCTGCTGGTCGAACATCACATGAGCCTGGTGATGTCGGTCTCCGACAAGGTCGTGGTGGTGAATTTCGGCCGCAAAATCGCCGATGGCCGGCCCGAGGAGGTGCAGCGCAACCCCGACGTCATCCGCGCCTACCTGGGAACCGCGGCGTAGGCCCGCCCCGCAGGACCGAACGCTGGACCCGCCATCCCGCATCGGCTACTGATCAGTAAGGAAACCGACAAGACGCAGGAGGCCCATGCATGAAGTTCGGCCTGATCTATGAGCTGCAACTGCCCCGTCCCTGGACCGAGGACTCCGAACACCGGATGGTCCAGGACGCACTCGCCGAAGTCGAAGTCGCCGACCGGCTCGGCTTCGACTACGTCTGGGCCAACGAACACCACTTCCTGGAGGAGTATTCACACAACTCCGCGCCCGAGGTGTTCCTGGCCGCCGCCGCCGGACGCACCCGGCAGATCCATGTCGGCCATGCCGTCGTCCTGTCGCCGCCCGGCTACAACCCGCCCGCCCGCGTCGCCGAACGCATCGCCATGCTCGATCTGGTCTCCTCGGGTCGCTGCGAATGGGGCACCGGCTCCTCGGCGTCCCGCGCCGAACTCGAAGGCTTCAACATCGACCCCGACAAGAAAAAGCTGATGTGGGCCGAGGCGACCGAGCAGACCGCCAACATGATGACGATGGCGCCCTATCCCGGCTTCCAGGGCCAGTTCTTCTCGATGCCGGCGCGCAACGTCATTCCCAAGCCGATGCAGAAGCCGCACCCGCCGCTGTGGCTCGCATGCTCCAATCGGGAGACGATCCATACCGCGGCCCGCAACGGCGTCGGCGCGCTCGCCTTCGCCTTCGTCGATCCTGCCGACGCGGCGAAATGGGCCGGCGAATACTACGACATCATCAAGTCGGACGAATGTGTGCCGATCGGCCACGCGGTGAACGCCAACATCGCCATGGCCACCGGCTTTTCCGTCCATCACGATGAGGAGGAGGCCAAGCGCCGCGGCCAGGAAGGCTTCCAGTATTTCGGCTTCGCCCTGGGCCACCATTACGTCTACGGGGAGCACATTCCCGGCGTCACCAATGTGTGGCAACGGTTTGAGCGTGCGCGCGACGCGCTGCCACCCTCGGTTGGCAATGGCATCGGCACGCCCGCGCAATTGATTGAGCGGCTGAGACAGTATCAGGACGCCGGCGTCGATCAGGTAATCTTCGTCCAGCAGGCGGGCCGCAACACGCATGAGGACATTATCGCGTCCTTGGAGCTGTTCGCCGCCGAGGTGATGCCGGTGCTGAAGGCGGATCAGGCCGAGCGGGCGTCGCGCAAACAGGCGGAGCTGGCGCCGTATATCGAGGCGGCGTTGCAGCGGAAACATCGCATGCAACCCCTGGCGCAGGATGCGATTCCACCCATCCCCGCCTATGGCCGCACGGTGGTCGCCGGCGACCGCACCCCGGCGAACCTCGCT
>DAICYU010000789.1 GCA_027311485.1 Acetobacteraceae bacterium | reverse complement strand
GAAAGTGCAACGCCCGGTCGCATTTCCCTTGATTCCGGCAATTATCCTGGGCGCTTGATCTGAAAATCCGTTATAGACCAATAGGATAGACTATTATTAATATGTAACGTAAATGTTCAGGTTTCGTCGGGTGGCCGGTTAGGGCAATCGACGTTCCCTCCACTCTCGAAGGTCCGGCTGCCGCTTCAATCGGCGTTCACCCGACCACGACGGTCGCCGTGGCCGGGCTTCGCCCTGCGGTAGCGCCGATCGCACTCGCATGTGCGACGTGCGCATCGCGGCTCAGTGCTCGGGCTCGGTGGATCCTGTTCTCACATCCCGAGCGTGGGGGCGGATCGCTGTTCCTGCTTCTGTTGCGCCATCCACGGCGGCGTATAACCGCCGCGGAAGTCCGGCGGCAGCTCACACGGCCGAGGATCGAAACTGGCGAAGCGCGCGGGCTTGCCGCGCACGATGTCACCCATGTGCTGGCTGACGATTGGACTGGGGGTATAAGCAAAGGAATCGGCGGACGAATAAACCGGCAGCAGCAGCGGTCGGGCGTGGTTGGAGCGGTTTTCCTGCGATCCGTGAATAGTCCGGCAATTCAACAGGACCGTCGTGCCGGGACCGCCGGTGGCTGTGACAATGGATTCGGGCGGGATTGCGCGCACCACCTCCTCACACACCCGCACGACAAAGGCGCCGGTCTCGTCATACTGACTATGCAACGGACCGAGGTGGCTTCCGCGGACAAAGGACAGTGGGCCTTGCGCCTGGTCGCAGCCAGTCAGGTAGATGCCAATCGTCACCGGGCTGTAATCGGTATGCGGCCAGGCGGGAATGTCCTGGTGCCACTTGAAGCCACGCGTGCCCCGCTCGGATTTCACGTTGAGCTTTGCGTGGTGGAATTTCACGTCCGGCCCGACGACATCGGCCGCTAGGTCGGTCATCACCGAATCGCACATGAACTCCCAGAATACTGGATGCTGGTCCTGCGGGCTGGTTACGCGATGTAGCCGCGGATTGTCGGGCGCATGCCCGTCCTCGAGCACGAAAATGTCGTTCGACCGCGTGACATGGCGGCTGCGGTCCACCAGTTCCGTCATCGCCGAGCGCAGCCGGTGCAGCCACGGCGCCGGCACGTAATCCGGCAGGATCAGGAACCCGTCGCTGAAATAGGCGGCGCGCTGTGCTTCGGTCAGCACCAGCGCCTTGTTTGCCAGTACGTCTTCCGGGTTCATCAATGCCCTCCCAATTTTCGTCAGCTTGCGCCGCTTCCCGGCGGAAGGCCAGAGTCGCCCTTGTCGCGTTGGCGGCAACGTGAAACGATCACGGCAAACCAGGAGGGGAAATCCGGTGAAAGAAGAAATCCGAGACATCGCCACTCGCTCTGGCGCGATGGAGACATTCATCGTCCATCCTGATCGCAACGGCTCGCATCCTGCGGTGCTGATGTTGATGGATGCGCCGGGTATCCGCGAGGAACTGTACGACATGGCCCGCCGGCTATGCACCGTAGGCTACTATGTGCTGCTGCCGAACCTCTATTATCGTGCCGGCCGTGACACGAAATACGGACCCGATGTCCTGACGAAAGGCAGTGCCGAACAGGCTCGGATGCGCGCGGTACGCACCCGGATGACGATCCCGCCGGTCATGGACGATATTGCCGACATGCTGGCATTCCTGGATACGCAGCCGGCTGCTAGGCCTGGTCCGGTCGGTACCCACGGCTACTGCATGAGCGGACCGTATTCGCTGGCCGCCGCTGCCCTCTACCCCGACCGAATTGCTGC
>DAICYU010000788.1 GCA_027311485.1 Acetobacteraceae bacterium | reverse complement strand
ATCCTTTCACCGGTGACGATCCACTGGCCGACTACCCCAATGTCGATGGCGTGGTGGCACTGACGCACAAGACCGGCTGCGGCATGACGCAGGACGAACCGTTGCGCCTGCTGCGCCGCACCCTGGCCGGCTATGCGCGGCATCCGAACTTCTCCCACGTCATCGTCCTGGGCCTGGGGTGTGAGGTGAACCAGATCGGCGGCCTGATGCAGGAGCAGCGCCTGGCCGGCCGGTTGAAGGCGATGGATATCCAGACCATGGGCGGCAGCCGCAAAACCGTCGCCGCCGGGGTGGATTTCGTCAAGGACGTGCTGGCCGAGGCGAATCGCGTGACGCGCCAAACGGTGCCGGCCTCGGCCCTGACGGTGGCGCTGCAATGCGGCGGATCGGACGGATATTCCGGCGTGTCGGCCAACCCCGCCCTGGGCGCGGCAAGCGATCTGCTGGTGCGCCATGGCGGCACGGTGATCCTGTCCGAAACGCCCGAAACCTACGGCGCTGAACACCTGCTGACCCGCCGAGCGGTGTCGCGGGAAGTGGGGGAGAAGCTGGTTGAGCTGATGCACTGGTGGGAAGACTACACCAAACGCGAAAACGCCGAGATGAACGCCAATCCGTCCCCCGGCAACAAGGCCGGCGGCCTGACGACGATCCTGGAGAAATCCCTTGGCGCCATGGCCAAGGCCGGCACGACCAACCTGGTCGACGTCGTCCGTTACGCGGAAGAAGTGAAGGCGCGCGGCTTCGTATTCATGGACACGCCCGGCTACGACCCGGTTGCGGCGACTGGACAGGTGGCCGGCGGCGCCAATCTGGTCTGCTTCACTACCGGCCGCGGCAGCGTCTTCGGCTGCAAGCCTGCGCCGTCGATCAAGCTGGCCACCAACACGCCGATGTACAAGCATATCGAGGACGATATGGACGTGAACTGCGGCACCATCCTGGACGGCGCGGAGACGGTGCAGCAGGCCGGCGCCCGCATCTTCGACCTGATCCTGCGCGTCGCCTCCGGCGAACGCACGAAAAGCGAGCAGTTCGACTTCGGCGCCGCCGAGTTCGCGCCGTGGGTGCTTGGCGCAACCATGTAAGATGGGGCGGCAAGGCTGGACGACCGGTTTCGGCCGGTCGTCCGGGTTTTGTGACCGCACACAGGTTCCACAGCACTGATTGAAAGCCTACTAACCGGAGTCCGGAATGATCTTCCTTGTCGCCATCCTGCTACCCTGGCTGGCCCTCTTTTTCCGGGGGCACATCTTCCAGGGGGTGATGTGCCTCTTGCTCCAACTCACCGTCCTGGGCTGGATCCCGGCCGCCATTTGGGCAGTCCTTGTCATCAACAACGACAATCAGAACCGCCGCCACCGCGAAATGCTGATCATGATGAGCCGGCGCTGAGTCACCCAAGGGCTTCGCAGGTTCGTCCCTAAATGACGTATCAAAGCGGATCGAAACCACAAGTTATCAGAAAATCATAAATGCCGTCGTACAGCTTATGGGGTCTTGTACCATCATCATGGCTCCCCTGCGGGACAAAGACGATGAGACCTTGGCGTGCACGCGTCAGAAGCACCCTGTAAGAATTCAACAAGTAGGCGCGGCGTGCCGGATCGCTAACGGATTCCCAGCGAGTCCCCTTAAACCGCCAGGTTTCCCAACCGCCGCCGCGACGGAGGTTTGCGTCCCAGCAAAGGCACACCCAATCAAGCTCCAGCCCTTGCACGTCAAATTCCGTTGCGGCGTCTTCAAGTGCATCGGAGGACCGCACATCATCGGCCGGCGCAAGAAACCAT
>DAICYU010000787.1 GCA_027311485.1 Acetobacteraceae bacterium | reverse complement strand
TACGTCGTGGCGTATGATCAATCAGACAGCCTCGTTTACGTGCGCGACCGCACTTCACGCAACGGAACTTACGTCAATAGCGTGCAAATTGGCAAAGGGGAGGGTCTTTCTTCCGGGTACCTCTTGCAACACGGAGATGTGATCAATATTGTGCCATACTGGTCCTTCACTTTCTGCGACAAGCGGGCCGAGAAGCGCCATGCCCTCACCGAGATCCAGCAGGCCGGTACATAAGCACCTGAACATAAGCAACTGATCGAATTCCCGCCGTCGGATGCGGCCGGTCCGGCAGCCCCATGTTGGCAGCCCAAGGACTGGGAACCGGTAGCGACAGCCTGCGCTGTCGCGGCTTAGGCCGGCACGCTTCCACGCGCCGCTATCAACGCCCACCTATTCGGGATAAATCCCGCCTCAAACAGTGAGCAATGGACCATGGCCAGTTACCAGTACGTCTATGTGATGAAAGATTTGACCAAGGCATTCCCCGGCGGGCGGGAGGTATTCAAGGGCATTACCCTGTCGTTCCTGCCCGGCGTGAAGATCGGCGTGCTCGGTGTCAACGGTGCCGGTAAATCGACGCTGATGAAAATCATGGCAGGCATTGAGACCGAATACGGCGGCGAAGCCTGGGCCGCCCCGGGCGCACGGGTAGGCTATCTGGCGCAGGAGCCGCCGCTCGATCCCACCAAGACGGTGGGCGAAAACGTCGAGGAGGCTTTCGCCGACCTGAAGGCCGCTCTGACGCGGTTCAACGAAATCTCGATGAAGTTCGCCGAACCCATGTCCGATGAGGAGATGAACACGCTTCTCGCCGAACAGGCCGACCTGCAGGAGAAGATCGATTCCCAGGACGGCTGGGAACTCGACCGCAAGGTTGAAATCGCCCTGGATGCGCTGCGCTGCCCGCCGGCCGATGCATCCGTCGCAATGCTGTCGGGCGGCGAAAAGCGCCGTGTCGCCCTGTGCAAGCTGCTGCTGGAAAAGCCCGACCTGTTGCTGCTGGATGAGCCGACCAACCATCTTGACGCCGAAAGCGTCGCCTGGCTGGAACGTACGCTGCGTGACTACGAAGGCACGGTTATGGTCGTCACCCACGATCGTTACTTTCTGGACAACGTGACCAGCTGGATTCTGGAACTGGAACGCGGCCGCGGCTATCCGTTTGAGGGCAACTACTCGTCCTGGCTGGCACAGAAGCGCAAGCGCCTGGCCCAGGAAGAAAAAGAGGAAAGCGCCCGTCAGCGCGCGCTCGCCGCGGAAGCCGAGTGGATTTCCGCGTCTCCGCGCGCCCGCCAGACCAAAAGCCGCGCTCGTATCGCCAAATACGAGGAGATGTTGCAGAAGTCGCAGGAACTGCAGACCGGCGTGGCGGAAATCGTCATTCCGCCCGGCCCGCGTCTCGGCAATGTGGTGATCGAGGCCGAGGAGCTGCGCAAAGGCTACGGCAACAACGTGCTGATCGATGGCCTCGACTTCAATTTGCCGCCCGGCGGCATCGTCGGCGTGATCGGTCCGAACGGCGCCGGCAAGACCACGCTGTTCCGCATGATCACCGGCCAGGAAACGCCCGACTCCGGCTCCCTGCGGGTCGGCGATACTGTGAAGCTGGGCTACGTTGACCAGTCTCGCGACAGCCTTGATCCCAACAAGACCGTCTGGCAGGAAATCAGCAACGGCGAGGAGGTCATTTACCTCGGCAAACGCGCCGTTCAATCGCGCGCGTATGTTGCGGCGTTCAACTTCAAAGGTTCCGACCAGCAGAAAAAAGTCGGCATCCTGTCGGGTGGTGAGCGGAACCGCG
>DAICYU010000786.1 GCA_027311485.1 Acetobacteraceae bacterium | reverse complement strand
TAATTCTGCGGTTAAGTAACGATTTGCTCGCGAAGGTCGCTGGCGTGAATTGCTGATTGACGGCCGCCGGGTCAGTCCCGGCGGTCCTCTATCTGCCATATTCATATCATCTGTAACGAAACAGTAGCGCGGACGCCTCCTGACCGACGCCGGAGCCGGCGTCGGGCGCGATGCCGGGGTATGCGTGCCGGCTGCGGCCGGGGCGACGGTCCCGGACCGACCGCCGCCACGGGTCCCGCCGTCCATAATGGACAGCGGGTGGTCGGCTCCGCACGCTGACGCCATCACGCCGGTCATGTGGCCAGGTCACCCATTCTTCCATCATCACCGCTGGACCACCGTCGCCAGGCCACGGCCAACAGGTTGTTGGCGTCAAGCCATTGGCTACAGCCCATCATCGCGTGTCACGTCGCCGTGATGCATGTTGAGGCTTGCATGATGAAAGTGACTGTCCCATAGTCTCTATCATCGTGATACCAACCAACGGCCAGCCCCATGCAGCGTAAAAGCTTCGGCTCCATGCAGTGCCCCATCGCCCGCAGCCTCGAACGCGTCGGCGAATGGTGGAGCATCCTGATCCTGCGCGACGCCTTCCACGGCCTGACGCAGTTCGACCAGTTCCAGAAAAGCCTCGGCATCGCCCCGAACATGCTGACCCGCCGGCTGAATGCCCTGGTGGAAAACGGCCTGCTGGAACGCCGCCGCTACAGCGAACGCCCACCCCGCGACGAGTACGTGCTGACCGAGCGTGGGCGCGACTTCCGCCCGGTGCTGTGGTCGCTGCTCGCCTGGGGCAACACGCACTTCGCGCCGGAAGGGCCGAGCGTCGTGGTGGTGGATGCGGAAACCGGCCAGCCCGCCGATCCGGTGCTGGTGGATCGCAACAGCGGCAAGGTGATGACCCACGCCACCTTCCGCAGCGCCCCCGGTGCCGCCGCCGACGCACAGACCCGCGCCCGCCACAATGCGCGCGGCAAACCCGCCACCAATACCAATGCGAGCCCCGTGTCATGAGCGATCAGGTCATCAGCCGCGACATCGCCGCGCCGCCGGCCGCCCGCACCCGCCGGCGCCTGTCGAAGCCCCTGGCGCTCACCGCGCTGGGCCTCGCCGCACTCACCGCGGCCGGATATTACGGGCATCAATGGTGGACCGTCGGCCGCTTCATCGAGTCCACCGACGACTCCTATGTCGGCGGCGACGTGACGCCCATCGCACCGCATGTCGCCGGCTTCGTTCAGCAGATCCTGGTGACCGACAACCAGTATGTCGCCGCCGGACAGACGCTGATCCGCCTCGACCCAGCCGATTTCACCGCCGCGCTCCGCCACGCTCAGGCCGTGCTGCAGGCTCGGCAGGCCACGATTGGTGAATTGCAGGCCCGCCGCGCGCTGCAGAGTTCCATTATCGCCGGCGCCGCGGCCGACCTTGCCAGCAAGCAGGCGCAGGCCGTGTTCACCGCTCTGGACGCCGAACGCTACCGTAGCCTGGCCGTCAATGCTGCCGGGTCCTACCAGAATGCGCAGAAGGCGAAGGCCGATGACGCATCCGCCAGGGCCGCCGTGCTCGCCGCGCAGGCCACGTTGCAGGCCGGAACCCAGCAGCTTGCCGTGCTGGACGCCCAGATCGCCGTGGCCAACGCCGATCTTGCCCAGGCGCGGGCCGATGTGCAGACCGCCCAGCTCAACCGCGGCTATACCGACATCACCGCGCCGACCGATGGTTACGTTGGCAACCGCTCGGCCCAGGTCGGCGCGTATGTCACGGCCGGCACGAACCTGCTGTCGCTGGTGCCTGCGCACGGCCTG
>DAICYU010000785.1 GCA_027311485.1 Acetobacteraceae bacterium | reverse complement strand
TCACCGTCACCAAGGGTCAGTGTGCCGTCGGGCCGGCGCGCCACGGCGATGACGTCGCGGTAGATGGCGGGGGCTGTCGGCTGGTTCAATTGCAGCTCCCGCTGCAGGAAGTGGCGGCGCGCGGCAACCGTGGTGAAGTCCAGGAACGGCATCCGCACGGCTTTTTTCAGCTTCCAGACCGTGTCCGCACCGATAAAGACCGCTGAGATATGGGTTTCCCGTGGTGGTGCGCCGGACAGGGAGGACAGAAATCGCGCGACCTCGGCCTGATCGGAGGGGATTGTCATAACGCTTATATAGGCGGGAAATACTGCGGTGCTTCGTGGCGGACATGCATCCCGTAGTCACGAATGATCCGCACCACCCGATGATCGCCCGCTCGGCCGTGGATGGACGCCGTCGCCGCAGGCAGATCGCGCCATGACTGGACAGACAATGTCACCCCGGGGCGGGTGATGCTGTCGAAAACGTCCCATTCCAGCAAGCCGTCAGCTTCCATCGGGCGATCGGCTGCCATCGGGACGTTGGCGGTGGGCTGCACCGGGTCGGTGCCGGCCGGAAATTCGGACAGGACCACCGCCTTGGCGATGCCGGTCTCGGTTTCATCCAGGCGCTGCTGCGGCAGCGGCGTATCTGCCCGCGTGTCGGCGGTCACCTCACCCACGCGCAGGTGATAGTCGCTGAATACGGTAGAGCGGCCTTTACCCTGGATGTCGTGGTGCAACGCATGGGTGCGCCAGCGGATCAGCGCCTTCTCATTGCGCCACAAGGATAGCGAGACCAGCCAGCCCGGGCGGGTTTTGCTGGCATAGCGTTCATTTGCGATGAAGCCGTTGATTGCCAGCAATTCCGGCCGCAGTGATGCCGCATGGCCCAGATACACGTCCCAGCGATCCGGCCGGGGGGCAACTTCGAAGATCACTGCGAACATGGTCACTCCTCCGGAGCGGTGGCGCTCGCTTTCGGCCAGGCCGCGGTTGCGTAGCCACAGCATAGCGACTTTTCTCCCGCCACGGCAGCCGGCCGCCGTGACTGGCGGACGATACCTCGCTTCCGGCCAAATCAACGGGGCTTCTTTCGTGACCGAATTACCCGAGCTTTGCCTGTGGCCCAATTGACCGGCGCCGAATGCCCGTGCCGATGCCGGGGTGCCACCGCCGGCTGTCATCTGCCAGCTATCAGCGTTGACGTCACCGGACCGCAACCAAACTGTCCTGGACATGTCACGTTCGTGACATGTCAACCCCTTAAGGGCTTCCCGCACCCAGGGGGATTTCATGACGCAATATAAACTGATGCCCACACGCCGCGACGTGCTGGCCGGTGCCGGCGCCGTGGCGCTGGCCGTGGCCGTGGCCGCGGGACCGGTCCAGGCCGAACCGGCAGCGGTAGAGATAGCAACCGGCAGCGTTTACGACGCAGACAGCGATTCCCGCCAGGGCGTCGCCGGCGTGTTGGTGTCCAATGGCCTGGAGGTGGTGAAGACCGATCCTCAAGGCCGATGGTCCCTGCCGGTGCGGGAGGGCGACTCGCTGTTCGTCATCAAACCGGCCGGGTGGGCGCTGCCGGTCGATCCGGTGACCAACCTGCCGCATTTCGCCTATGTCCATGCACCGAACGGCTCGCCCGACCTGGGGTTTCGGTTTGCCGGCCTGGCACCAACCGGCGCGCTGCCGGGCAGCATCGATTTCGCGCTGCACCGCGCGCCGGAGGCTCCGCGTTTCGACGCCGTGCTGTTCACCGATCCGCAACCGGAAAGCCTTCAGGAAGTCGGCTATATCCGTGATGACGTGGTCTGCGCGGTGGACGCCGCGCAA
>DAICYU010000784.1 GCA_027311485.1 Acetobacteraceae bacterium | reverse complement strand
GATATGTCGTCCTGTGCCGGATTTTCAGCGTGATCAATGTATGTCCCGTCATGTGTTGGTGAAATCCGGCCGGCCGGCTCGTTCCGCTGCCTGCTGGCTTCTTATATGGTCCGTCAGGGGCCCCGGAGGCAGCCATGGCTATCGCAAGGCGACAATTTTCCACTCCACCTCGACCATCGTCAGCACGAATGCGCGTTCTGCCGCTCTCGCCGCGCCGGCACCGGTGATGCGTTTGTTGCCTGGCCACCAGCATACTGTGCATCCGCCGCTGTGAAGCAGGTTCGAAAATCGATGCCCGGCAACGTATGACCGAAAACCTCACGCGGCTCCCAAAGGAGCCCGCAGACTGGATAACCAAGCCGTTCCTTCGCTTCCTGCGCATCGAGGCGATGGCCGGACTCGTCCTGTTGGTCTGCACGGTCCTGGCCCTCATCGGCTCGAACACCGGCTGGTCCCGGCAGTATCTGTCGCTATGGGAGATCGACGCCGGTTTCCAGCTCGCCAACCATGAATTCGTGCGCTCGTTGAGGCACTGGATCAACGACGGGCTGATGACGTTGTTCTTCTTCGTCGTCGCCCTCGAGCTCAAACGCGAGATTGTGCTGGGAGAACTGCGCAATGCCCGTGTGGCCGCTTTGCCGTTTGCCGCGGCCATTGGCGGCATGGCGGCGCCGGCCGCCATCTTTCTGATGATCGCGTCCGGCACGCCAGATGCAGCCGGCTGGGGCACCGTGATGTCCACCGATACGGCCTTCGTGATCGGCTGCCTCGCCATCCTTAAATCCCGGGTTCCCGAAAGCCTGAGGTTGTTCCTGCTGTCGCTTGCGATCTTCGACGATATCGGCGCGATCAGCGTGCTGGCGATCGGCTACGGCGGCCCCTTGCACTGGATCGCGATTGCGATGGCATTCATCGGCCTGTCGGTCGTGGCGATGGTCTCGCGGCTTGGTATTCGCAGCCTGCCGGTCTATTTCGCCCTTGGCGGGTGCGTGTGGCTGGCTTTGGACGCATCGGGGATTCACCCCACCCTGGCTGGCGTCATCCTCGGGTTGATGACGCCGGCCGGGAGTTGGGTCAGTGGCAACCGGCTGCATGCGATTTTCAAACTTGTGGTCGCCCATCCAGCGGGGAGTCCGCCATCCGGCGATACGATCGAACGGCGAGAGTTGCAGCGCGCGAGCATCGCTGCACGCGAGGCATTGTCGCCGATCGAACGCCTGGAGATCTTCCTGCACCCGTGGGTGGCCTTTGCGATCATGCCGCTTTTTGCATTGGCGAACGCCGGCATACGGATGTCCCCGTCCAGTCTGAATATAAGAATCCTCCTTGCCATTTTCGTCGCCTTCTTGATCGGAAAGCCGCTTGGCGTCCTGGTCTTCAGCCACATCGCGGTCCGATCAGGACTGGCCGTCCTGCCGGCGGAGTTGTCGTGGGGCCTGCTGGCGGCCGGCAGCCTGCTGACCGGCATCGGTTTCACGATGGCAATATTCATTGGCCAGGCAGCCTTCGCCCCGGCGCTGCTCGACTCCGTCAAGCTCGGCATTCTTGCCGCCTCGACCGTCTCGGCAACGGCCGGCCTTCTGGCACTCATCTGGCTGACGCGTCCGCGAAGAAGGTAATACCCCCGGATGGGACGGTCGCATCAGATCTGAATGTCACGGGCGTCGAAGTTCACGGCGGACAATTTCATCCTGTCTTGCTGCTGCCGTACATAACGCGCGTCCTTGGTTGCACGCATTGCAGAATCCGTTCTGGTCGGACCACCGCGAAGCGCCGACGTGACTATATATTTAGTGGCATTCGTCGTAAAACTGTAGAGATTCCCGCTTGACCCCGCTTCCGA
>DAICYU010000783.1 GCA_027311485.1 Acetobacteraceae bacterium | reverse complement strand
GGGTGACGCCTTGATCACGTTCATCTTCACCAGGTGCCGGAAGGCGAGCGACAGCGCCACCCAGGCGCCGGTGATGGCGGCGCAGCGCGTGCCGCCGTCGGCGTTCAGCACGTCGCAGTCCAGCGTGATCGACATTTCGCCCATGGCCGAGCGGTCGACCACGGCGCGGAGGCTGCGGCCGATCAGGCGCTGGATTTCCTGGGTGCGGCCGGATTGCTTGCCGCGTGCCGCCTCGCGATCGCCGCGGGTATGGGTCGCGCGTGGCAGCATCCCGTACTCGGCGGTTACCCAGCCCTGACCACTGTTGCGCAGGAACGGCGGCACGCGGCTTTCAACGCTGGCGGCGCACAGCACCTCGGTGCCGCCCATGCGGATCAGGACCGAGCCTTCGGCGTGCCGCGCAAAGCCGGGTTCAATGGAAACAGAGCGGAGCATGTCTGCCGTTCGGCCGGATGGGCGCATCATTTGTATCCTCGGGTGACAGTCAGGCGCGGACCATACAGCGTCCGGTTGCGGCTGCAATGTTGGGTCTGCAGCCGGTCCTGGACAGCCCACCAGCCCCTGCGTAACGCTGCGGAGCAGCAATTACCGGAAGGATTTTCACTGATGTTGTTCGACTTCGCCACCGCCAGTTCCGAAAACGTCTACAAGCTGCTGGTTGCCACTATCGGCCCGCGGCCGATCGCCTGGGTCACCACGCAGGACGTCGATGGCACCATCAACGCCGCACCGTTTTCGTTCTTCAACGCCGTCTCCGGCAATCCGCCTGTCATTGCCTTCGGGATCGGCGGCCGGGCACCGGGGGATGTGAAGGACACCGGCGGCAATATCCGCCGGACCGGGGAGTTCGTGGTCAACCTGGTCAGCTACGAACTCGCCGAACCCATGAACATCACCGCGATCGACTTCCCGAAGCAGGTCGATGAGCTGAAGGAGGCGGGCCTGACCACGGCGCCATCGTTGCACGTCAAGCCGCCGCGAATCGCCGAGGCGCCGGTGGCGCTGGAGTGTGAGCGGCTGGTGATTGTCGATGTCGGCATCGACCGCGCCGTCGTCCTGGGCAAGGTGCTGGCCATCTATGTCCGCGACGACTGCGTGCTGGACAAGGATCGCTGCTACATCGACACGCCGAAGCTGGACCTGATCGGGCGCATGCACGGCCGCGGCTGGTATTCCCGTGTCACCGACCGGTTCGACATGCCGCGGATTTCCGTCGAGGAGTGGGCGGCCCGCAAGAAGGCGGCCGAGTAGCAGCGCCGCGGTCCCGGAATGTGTCTGACGTGGCCGTCGCCCGGGACCGCCACTATCCGGGATCGAGACGGCTGTATCTGGCCCGCACTGGCCGGCGGCGACAAAAAAGGCGTCCGGTGTGACCGGCGTCACCACGGGTGGGCTCAGCGGCGCTATGAAGCGGACAGGCCGGTGCCGAGGCTGCAATACGCCGCGCCGCTACTGTTTGCCCCGCAGGATCTCCGATGTTCTTTAACAAATTGTTTCATTGTCAGTTTTTCATGCCGCGAAATAGCGCCGCAGAAGGTTGTGTGGCCCATAACGGCGTTGCGGAAATGTCGCGGATCGGGCTCACGGACAGGAATCGTGCCGCTTTGCCACGCCCCTGCCACAAAAGGCCCTATTCTCACAAAAAGTTGCCCAGCAAGCGGCAACCTTAAGACACAATTCACTACAAGACTGTTCAACCGGGGCGGTTAGATTACCTCAGTGCCAAACGGGAATGGTGACGAACGATGTGCACGACGACGATTAGCACACTGACATTGGCCAGCCTGCTGCGCGATCCGCTGATTCAGCTTGTGATGCGCAGCGACAACGTGTCGGAAGAGGACCATTCTGAATTACTGCACCGT
>DAICYU010000782.1 GCA_027311485.1 Acetobacteraceae bacterium | reverse complement strand
CGTGTAGAAGACCGCCTGCACCTTGTCCTGGTTTTCGGACCATACCGGCTCACCGGTCATGCCGGCATCGATAGCGCCGTTCAGAACGGCCGAGAGATTGGCCCCGATGCCGCCGGCCGGAATCAGCCGGACCGAGGCGGGATCGACGCCCTGTGCCTTCATCGCCATCAGGATCAGCATGTTGGTGACAGACCCCGGCGCGGTGTAGCCGATCCTCTTGCCGACGATGTCCTTGAAGCGGGTCATCGACGAGCCCTTTTTGGCGATCCACATGATGTCACCGATGCTGTCGGTGCCGCCGCCGATGATCACCAGAGGCTGCCCGGCGTTAATCGCTTCGATGGCCGCGGGCAGTGCGACTTCACCGAACGGCAGATCGCCGGCCAGCGTGTTGCGCACCGAGGTGCCGCCGCCGTTGGACGTGAGTATGCCGGTGATGTTCACGCCGTGCGCCTTGAAGAAGCCCTTCTCCATGGCGACGGCGTAGGGTGCGCCATAGAACGCGGAACCCCAATGCGTCACGGTGATGCTGTCCGCCCGGCCTGGCCTGGTACCGGTCAGAACCAGGGCACACAGGGCCACGAGGGGCAGCAATGCGAGTCTGATCTTCATCCGCGTCTCTCTCCCGCCGGCCGCCGGTCCTTGGCGCGCCGTTTTGTTGTTGTTTCGACGCTAGCACGCGTTCCGTCCGTATGGGAACCGATACCGCTGTATTGGCGGTTGCGGACGCGGCGGCAAGGTGATCGGTGCGCGGCGGATCGAGTCTGCCGGTGTCACGTCTGATCGAGCCTGATTAAACCGACCAATGCAAATCGCGATAGCGCCTGACGTGTTCCTGGGCAGGACGCTGATGTGTTCCTGGGCAGGCCGGCAGGGCGACCGATCCGCCGAGACCCTGTAATCGAGTATGCGGCCACCCGGCATATAGTCGAATTCGTTGACTGTACAAAATCATGGCGTCTGGCATCGCGCTTGCAAGGTAGTCCGTCACAGAATTTATCGGATGGAGCTATCGCATGGAACGTGCCGTCATCGGTCGTCGTAAGGCCCTCAAGCTGGGGGCGCTATCCAGCGGTATCCTGGCGGCACCGTTCGTCATGCGGAACGGGTTGGCGGGGGCGCCGATCAAGCTGGGCAGCCTGTTGGACGGGTCCGGCCCGATCGGCATCAGTGGCGCCAGGATGATCCAGACGACGCAATATGCGGTGGACGTTCTCAACGCCGCGGGCGGACTGCTGGGGCGGCAGATCCAACTGATCAACTACGACACGCAGTCGAGCATGCAGCTCTACTCCCAGTACGCGCAGCAGCTGGTCCTTAAGGACCGCGTCGATGTTGTGCAGGGCGGCATTACCTCGGCTTCCCGCGAAGCCATTCGCCCGACGCTGGACCGCTACAAGACGCTGTATTTCTACAATACGCAGTATGAGGGCGGTGTTTGCGATCGCAACGTGTTCTGCACCGGCACGACGCCCGCCCAGACGGTTGATCATGTTGTCGCCTATGCGATGAAAACATGGGGCAAGAAGGCGTACATCATTGCGGCGGACTACAACTACGGCCAGATCACAGCGAAATGGATGACGAAGTTCGTGCGTGACGGCGGCGGCAGTGTTGCCCGCACCGATTTCTTCCCGCTCGAGGTGACGGACTTCTCCTCGGCGATCAGCCGGATCCAGCAGGCATCGCCGGATTTTCTGCTGTCCGCGCTGGTCGGGGCCAACCACAACGGCTTCTATCGGCAGTGGGCCGCGGCAGGAATGAAGCCGAAGATCCCGATGGCATCCACCGTGTTCGGCCTGAGCGATGAGCTGAACAGCATGGAGCCGTCCACCACCAACGGCATCGTCACCTCCTACGGCTGGT
>DAICYU010000781.1 GCA_027311485.1 Acetobacteraceae bacterium | reverse complement strand
TGTTGGTCGCGGCCGGAGTAACATTGGAGTTAATTAGCTCGTAACCCGCACCGCTTTGCGACGTCTTAGTGTCTGTCCGCGAAGATCTTGAACAGGATAGATGATTTCCCAGTTCGCCTGTATGTGGACCCAGGAGAACCGTGCCCGCTACGACCGCAGCGGACTGCGCTACGAAAGTGACCTGACCGATGCTGAATGGGCATTGGTTGCGCCGCTGATCCCGCCGGCCAAACACGGCGGGGCCAAGCGCACGGTCGACGTTCGCGAGATCCTCAACGGCCTGATGTATATCCTGAGCACCGGCTGTCAGTGGCGTGCGATCCCGAAGGACCTGCCGCCGCGCAGCACGCTGTGGGGCTACTTCGACCGCTGGGAATGGGACGGCACGCTGAAGCGCATCCATCATGCGCTGTATGTGCAGTGCCGCGAACAGGCCGGACGTGAGGCCAGCCCGACGGCGGCGATCATCGACAGACAGAGCGTCAAGAGCGCGGAAAAAGGGGGAACTCGACCGATCCGCCTGGGTATGATTCGGGCAAAAAGATCAGAGGCAAGAAGCGCCATCTTCTGGTAGACACCGAAGGCTTCGTGCTGGCGGCGATCGTGCATGCCGCCGACTTGCAGGATCGCGATGGTGGGGTCCTGTTGTTGGCCACCTTGTTCGGCCTGTTCGCGTTCCTGCGCAAGCTCTATGGCGATGCAGGCTATCAGGGGCCGAAGTTCCAGAACGCGTTGAAGCGGGTCCTGCGGGTCAAGCTGGAAATCGTCAAGCGTTCCGATGCCGCCAAGAGCTTCGTCGTTCTTCCGAAACGTTGGATCGTTGAGAGGACAATTGGCTGGCTCAATCGCTGCCGTCGCTTGGCCAAAGACTGGGAGAAGCTGAACCGGAAAGCTCTCGCCTTTCTTCGTCTTGCCCCGATCCGTCTGATGGTTCGAAGGCTTGGTAAAGCCAAGTGAACTTCCCGGGCAGACACTGAGGGCTGCACTGCCCGCGATCGGCAGCCTCACTGCTCCTATATGATCCGGAAGCCTAACCGCCGTCGATCGCGGCTTCAAGGTGCAAACAAGGGCTATGTGGTAATAAATATTTCCCATGGTGCCCGAGTCGAAGCATCCGGCAGAAGGAGCACAACACAGCCTTCGACGACAGGACCAGACTATTTGGCCCAACCGCGCCTGATCCAAACCGGCACACCTCGGACGCAGTCGCCTTGATGGCCTTGTCATGATGCCACAGCGGCACAACCCCCATTCATCTCCAGGTAGTAGCCACGGACGCGGGCATCCGGCAGGTTGAACGGCGTCACCTTAAGGCCAACCACCTTGCGACGCATGGTTTCTTCGGGCTCGCCGAGCAGGCCGCCTGGAAAAGGTCACCACGCCATCGTAACTAACCTGAGCCTCCCAGGCTCCACCTCGTGCAGTATCAGAAATAGCCTTCCCGCTTTTTCTGCTCGAGCGATCCACCATCCTCCCCATCGCTCATGCGGCCTTGCCGTTCGGATGATGAGGCTCGCCGTGTTTCCTCGACGACTGCTTGAAGGTCAGTGGCGTCGGATTCGATAGCCCCGGTAACTGGCCAGCATCCAAGCGTCCGGAAACGGACCTTGCGGGTCGAAATCTGGTCGCCGGTCTGAAACCGCATCCGGCTTTCGTCGTCGACTACGATGAAGGCGCCGCTTCGCTCGACCACCGGGCGAGGCGCGGCGTAGTAGAGCGGTGCGAGTTCGATGTTGTTGAGTACAGCGTAGCTCCAAATATCGCTTTCAGTCCAATTGGACAGAGGAAACACCCGCGCGGTCTGGCCTTTGGAGAGACGTGCATTATAGAGCCGCCAGAGCTCGGGGCGTTGTTGACGAGGCTCCCAG
>DAICYU010000780.1 GCA_027311485.1 Acetobacteraceae bacterium | reverse complement strand
GGTGGGCATGCGGGTCAATCCGCGCATGCTGGTGGCGGCCTCGCTGCTCACCGAGGGCTGGCTGCTCTCCGGCCTGGTGCAGAACTTCTCCGGCGGCCAGTTCGGCCCCACGCCGCTCAACCCCGCCGAACAGCAGGCGCTGAGGGAAGGGGAGCAGGTATTCCGCAAGCAGGTCCGCCGGCGCGAAATACCGCGCGTGCGCACTGCTTTCGTTGCTGTTGAATTCGGTCGCTCTTTTGCCGATGACATCCATGTGCCAAAGTTGAGAGGTCATCGCCGCCAGTCCGGCGAACAGGAGAAGAACGGCGATGGTGCCAAAGGAACGGCGATGCAGCAGGATCACCGGGACGAGCACCAGCGCTACCAGTCCGGTTCCGGAGTAGGCGAACAGCAAGGAGGCGCCAAAGAGGATAAGGCGCCACTTGACCTGGAAAAAAACCAGTTCGATGATGATTGCAATAGCAACGAACTGCGAAAAGGTCGAAGGCTCGACCATGAAGAAGCCGTTGCTTCGGTTCAGGGGGGAGCCATAGCTGATCGGCAGCAGGTTGGCGAAGCCATCGATCAGCATTGCCGGCGGCAGGAACCCGTGGAACGTGTAAAGGAGGTGCGATGAGATGACATATTGAAGAAAGAACTGAGCGATGCCGCAGGCCGCGCAGACAACCATCATGGATTGATAGGCGCGCAGGCAGTCGGTGAAATACGCGTCTGAATCCCGCAAGACGAAGGCAAACGGGATATAGGTCGCCAGGACGAACCCGGCTGACAGCCAGGACGCGTGGTCGCCGTTGAACATCGTGCCGACCAACGAATAGGCCGCGAACAGCAGCACCAGGGCGCACCGTATCGGCTCTACATCAACCCGGCCCGTAAGAAATAATGCTCCAATCGCACCAAGTGTAACAATCAAATTGAAGGGTGTTCCGTCCGGCCCGAGCGGAATCCCGAAACGCTGCAGGAAAACCGCTGAAAACAGGATGATAAAGAGCCAGCGGCGGACGGATTTGGCATCGTGGGCACTGCCGACGGCGTCCTTTGTCGTAAAGTAGACACCGGAATCCAAGGGAAAATCCACAGTCCAGGCCTAATGCCTGTGGCCTGATGTCGCCATTAACATGCGACTGGAGCACCTGTTCATGGGTTCTCAGTCCTTCACAGACTGTTCGTGATTTGTGACAATACTGTACCCTGGAGACATTTAGAACTCACATAAAAGACACTCGTATCAAATACAATTGAGTAGCGTCCACATTCCGATCCGGGCTGTGGTGTGAACGGCAGTGACGCAGTAGCGCCAATTCTGATCTGTCATTCCGATGTGGTTTGCCGCCGATCTGGGGAAACGAATGGACAGGGCTGGTTTGGACTTTGTCGACTTCTGGCGTGCGCTGAAACACCGCAAGTTGTATCTCTTGGCCGCGGTGATCGTTGGCGGCGCGGCTGCAGTGGCAATCAGCCAGGCTCTTCCAGTCCATTACACGAGTGAAGCGCTACTTGAGGTTGAAGCAAATTCCCCGCTGACCCGAGAATTGAACCCGACGACATTTCCGACAACGGCCGAGCAGGTGCGGACGGAAGTCGATATTCTTCAGTCGCGTGCGTTGACCGATCAGGTCATCCAGGAACTGCATCTGGCCGATGATCCCAGCCTGAAGGCCGCACAGCGGCCGCCGACGTGGATCGACTGGATGACGATCAAGGCGCACGCCATCGAAAAGCAGGCGCAAGAACTTCTCGGCATACAATCAGCGGTAGATCCGGCCGACGTTGCCAGGGACCTGTTCGACCGCCGGCTGGAAGTATTGGCGAACGAGCGGAGCCACATCGTCGGTATTCGCTTTCAAAGCGGCTCACCCACGTTGTCGGCCATTATCGTC
>DAICYU010000077.1 GCA_027311485.1 Acetobacteraceae bacterium | reverse complement strand
GACGCCGCAGAAGTGCATCGCGCTAATCGTCAGGCCAAGCAGTGAGCCTGCTATGACAAAGCCACCGGTTTCAGCAGGGCAGTAAGTCCAGGCCAGCAACGCCGCGAACGTCCCGATCACGGCCACTGCGATCGACGCCAGCGTGGTCGCCACGTCATAGGCCACCGGCACACCGGGCATGTACGCAAGCATGGCAACAAAGTGCAGCGCCCATATACCGCATCCGAATACGATGGATGTGGTCAGGAGCCCGGACCACCTGATCCGGGCCCTATTGTTCTGAACCAGGTACAGGAGATTTGCGGTCGTGCCGGATGCCAGGACGCAAATGCAGGCAGCAAGGGTGACCAGACGCAGATCGTGCAGCTGTACGATGCACCCAATAACCCGCAACATGTTAAAATTCTCGCTCAAGCTGGCTTCATTTATAACTGCCGGCACCACCAACCCCAACCAATAATTATGATTGGGGACAGAGTCGAGCCACCAGTGGAGCGTTTCGGACACGCGAACTTACTTTCGACGGCGAGCCCAAACGATGCCGATAATTTTCGCAACCGCCTCAAAGTGCTCATGGGGAATCATTTCACCAATTTCGACCGATCCATGCAGCGCCCGGGCCAGCGGAGGGCTTTCCATAACAGGAACTCCGCTTTCAGCTGCAACCTTTTTAATACGAATGGCGATCAGGTCCACGCCCTTTGCGACCACGATGGGCGCGGCATCTTTGCCGCGCTCATATCGCAGTGCCACAGCAAAATGCGTCGGGTTGGCGATCACGACTGTGGCTTTTGGGACGTCCTGCATCATCCGACGTCGAGCACGTTGGCGACGCAACCGCTTCAGCCGCGCCTTGATGTGCGGGTCACCTTCAATCGACCGCATCTCCTCCTTCATTTCCTGTCGACTCATGCGCATGCGCCGGTGGAACGTCAGATGCTGGTACGGGATATCGATGCCCGCGATCACCACCGCACAAAGCGTCGCGGCCAACAATATCTTCGTCACCCCCTCCTGCAGCAGCCGCGGCAGCAGCGCCACGTCAGCCCCGACCAAGCCGACCGATTGCTGGTACAACGGGCGCGCGACCAGGAAGCACGTGATCGCAATGACCGCGACCTTCACCAGGCTCTTACCGAATTCGAATAGCGACCGGGTACTGAACAGCCGTTTCAGTCCCTCCGCCGGCGACAGGTGCGAAGCCTTGAACCCTAGCCGCTCGGGGGCGATTGTGATCGAGCCTTGCAGCACATACGGCAGCATGGCCCCCGCCATCAGCAGGATGAAGAACGGCGCCACCGCAATCCCGACAGCCTTGAGCACTGCGAAGCCTGCCTGCTGCCAGCCATCGGATGTGACATTCAGCAGTTCATCGGGCTGATCGATCATCGGCATCAGGATGTCGCCGACGCGGCTTGCGGTGACGCCCGCGGTCAGCAGGACTGCTACCAACGCCGCGAGGTGGACGCCCGCCGCCGGCCCTTCGCGGGAAACTGGCACATCGCCCTGCTCACGGGCCTGTTGCAGCTTCCGCGCCGAGGCATCAAGCGTGCGATCTTCGGCTTCGGTTTCGCTTTCAGCCACCGGCCATAAACCTCAGTGCAGCAGTGATGACAGGTCGGACCAGCCGTCCATACCACCCATAACCAGGCCGGGAACCGTAGCCGCCAGCAAATACAGACCCAGGACGACGATCAACGGGTTGGCGATCATGAACACCGGCAGTCCAGGCATCGCGCGGTTTACGGCTGCCAGCGAGGCATTGAATATCAGGCTGAGCAGCAGGAAAGGCAGCGCGAGCTGCCCGCCCAAACGAAAGTATCGCAGGCCGGCGGTAACCACGGCCCGCGCACTGGCCGACACCGCCGGAAAATGGCCGGGCGGGAGCAGGTTGTAGCTGTCCGCCAGAGAGCGCAGAATGATGTAGTGCCCGCGGGAGGCGAACAGGATCGCGAGAATTCCGGCGTACAGGGCTGCGCCTATCGTGGCGGACTCATCCATCGCCAATCCCGCTGCGAATACGTTTGTCAGGGCGATGTTCTGACTGATGATCTGCCCTGCCATCAGCACGCCGGAGATCACCGTCCGGCTGAGGGTGCCAAGCAGCGCGCCATTGACGGCTTCGGCAACGACCGAGACGAGCATCGACATGTTGTTCGGTAGTGCCGTCGGCATGCCAGCCACCGCTGGGGCGATGGCGATGGCGACGGCGAAGGCCGCCAGAACCCGCATGCGCACCGGGACCGACGGCTCGCCGAAGCCCGGTAGCAGAAGAAATGCCGCGCCAACACGAACAAACACCAGAAACGCCTGGTAGATCTCCAGCGATAGCCATTGCGACAGCGCATATTCGGCCATGCGGCTACTAGATCTGATCGACAGTACGCAGCTTACTGCGCTGGTGCACTTCGGCGTGCGAAATGACCATGATCGTCGGGTTGATTCGTTCCACCAGGGTTCGAACAAACGGACGCGCCTCGGCACTGGTCAGGATTGCGGGCCACGAGCCGCGCGACGTCGCGGCTGCCAGCTTCACACGAACCGTCTGGACGAATTCCTGCGTACGCGACGGGGCGAGGACGAACGTTCGCTGGTCGCCGTCAACGATGATGGACTCATTCAGCTCACGCTCCCATTGGGGGGACAATGGGATGACGGCTATAAGTCCATCCTCGCCTTGCAGTGATCGGCTGATCTGCAACGCCAGCCGGCTGCGAACATGTTCCGTCATCAGGCGAACGTTCCGCGTGAAACCAGCAGCCTCGTGCATCGCCTCCAGAATCAATGTCAAATGTCGAATCGAAATCCGCTCGGCCAGCAAATTGGCCAGAATTTTTTGTACGGTTGTCATCGGCACCAAGGCGGGGACAAGATCCTGCACCAACTTCTGGTGGTCCGGACCAAGGCCCTCCAACAGCTTTTGCGTCGCTGCATACGACATAAGCTGGCTCATGTGCGCTTTGACGGTTTCTGACAGGTGCGTGGTCAGCACCGTTTCAACGTCAACGACCGTCAACCCCTGCTGAACCGCGTCCTGCTGTTGGGCCGGCATGATCCAGCGTGCAGGAATACGAAACGACGGCTCCAGCGCGTCGCGCCCCTCGATCTGCAGCGGCTGTCCATTGGACGAAAAGGCCAGCAGCCGCCCCAGCTCCATGGATTCGTGCGCAACCTCAACGCCGAGTATCTGCAATGAGTAGTCACCATTTCCGAGTTCGAGATTGTCCTTGATCCGAACCGCCGGCAGCAGGAACCCGTAGTCCAGCGCGATCGAGCGGCGAAGCTTGCGTATCTTCTCGGTCAAGCCACCGCCCTGAGCCGCCGAGGTCAGTGATACCAGCCCCATGCCGAGTTCGATCTTGATGTCGTCAACACGCATCAACTCATTGATCGGCTCCTCACGCGGGCCATCCGCCCCGGACTCGCTCAGCTTCTTGGCGTTCGAAGCCTGGCTACGCCGCTGATCCCCCTGGCGCACCAGCACGCCCGCACTGGCGGACGCCGCAGATAGCGCAGCGAACGGAAGGAACGGAAGGCCAGGCAGCAGAGCGAACAGCCCGGCCATGCCGGCGGCCAGGAACAACGGCTTCGCTTGGCTGGTAAGCTGCGCGACGAACGCCCGGTCGGTGGAGCCTCGTCCCGATCCCTTCGAAACCAGCATGCCGGCGCCTAGGCTGACGATCAGCGCCGGAATCTGGCTAACGATACCATCACCGATGGTCAGGGTTGTATAAAACGTGGCCGCCTGGTTGATGCCAAGTCCATGTCGCAGCGTGCCAATAATGATTCCGCCGGCAACATTGACCAACGTAATGATGATGGACGCGACGGCATCGCCGCGCACGAACTTCGATGCGCCATCCATGGCGCCGAAAAACGAGCTCTCCTCCTCCAGCTCCTTGCGGCGACTGCGCGCCACTTCATCGGTGATCATACCCGCGGACAGGTCCGCATCGATCGCCATCTGCTTGCCAGGCATCGCATCGAGTGAAAACCGTGCCGCAACTTCGGCGATACGGCCCGCACCCTTGGTGATAACCATGAAATTGATGACGATCAGGATGGCAAAGACCACGACGCCGATGACGAAATCACCACCGACGATGAAGCTGGCAAAGCCGTTGATCACCGAGCCGGCGGCGTCGAGGCCGTGATGCCCGTTGGTCAGGATCAGCCGCGTCGTTGCCAGATCAAGCGCCAGCCGGAGCAGCGTAACGACAAGCAGAACCGTCGGGAAGCTGGAAAAGTCCAGCGGCTTGTCGATCCAAAGCGCCACCATAAGGATCAGCACCGACAACGTGATCGACGTCGCGAGGCCAATGTCGACAATCCAGGTCGGCATCGGCAGCACCAGGACTGCGACGAGCGCGATCATTCCCGCTGCAAACAGAACGTCCTGATGACCGAATGCCCGGCGTATCCGATCCAGGATCGTTGGCTGACTGCCGAGCGCCTTGACGCTGCCCGACATGGATCAGATGCCAACAATCATTTGCGTGATCTGCTCCATGAATGCGCGCAGTGCTGAAAACGACAGCGGCAGGAAAAGCATGATAACAATCAGGGTGATGAAAATCTTCGGCACGTTGGCCAGGGTCATTTCCTGCACCTGCGTCAGCGTCTGCAGGATGCTGATGGAAAGGCCGGTTATCATTGCCGCAGCGAGCGCGGGTCCGGCCACCACCAGAACGGTGTGAAAGCCGGAACGCAGAATTTCTACGACATCACCTTCGTCCATCGTCACCGTCTCCGCATCGGCCGGATGGGTTCAGACCGACATGTGCATGATGTCGTTGTAGGCGCCCAGCACCTTGTCGCGGACGGCCACGACGGATTGCATGGTCACCTCGGCGTTGCTGAGCGCCTCCACCACCGATTGCACGTCGGTTTTGCCCGCAACCCCGGCAGCGGTCGTCTGTTCAGCCTGGCGTAAGGACTGCAGCGCGGTTTGCGCGGCATGACCGACGAGACTGCCGAAATCGACAGAGCCGGTCGAACCGGTGGAGCTGGCGGCGGAGCCGGTTCCGTAGGCGGAGGTGACCTGGGAGAACGGAATGATGGAAGCAATCGGGATCATTATTCTATGCCTTCAATATATCGATGGTCTTGGAGATCATTGAACGCGCCTGGTTGAGCGCAGCCAGATTGGCTTCGTAGGAGCGTTCCGCCTCACGCATGTCGGCGACTTCAAGTACAGGCGACACGTTGGGCATGCTCACGTAGCCCTGTGCGTTGGCGGCAGGGTGTGACGGATCGTAAACCGATCGGAATGGAGCCGGATCGAGCGATACAGGGCCGGGTTTGACCACCGCGGCGCCGGTTGCGTGGTCAACCGCCTGCTCGAAGGTCATGACCTTGCGTTGATAAGGCGAGCCCCCCGGCACCGCTGCTGTCGATTCGGAATTGGCCAGATTTTCGGCAACCAGGCGCAATCGCGTGGCTTGCGCCCGCATTCCCGACGCGGCGGTTTCGATTGTCTGGGAAAGCGGTCCGTTGCCGCTGATGGGGATCAGCGCGTTCATTTGCCGGGGTCGATCGCGATTTTCATCAGGCTCAGGCTCTTTGTATAAGCGGCGTTGGCGAGAGCAAATCCGTTGGCAATGTCGGTAGACTTGATCATCTGCTCTTCAAGAGACACAGTATTTCCGTCCGGCTTCTCGTTGGTTGAAGTGTTTTTTGTAGCGGACTGCAGCGCCGCACTTGTCGGCGCGACCCCGATATGCCCGGGCTCGGTCCGTGCAAGTGTCAGCGCGGGTGCGTGTCCGGCATTGCTGGCCATGCCGCCGGTGCGCAGCAGCGCGCTGTTGAAGGTGAACGGGGTCGTGTCCTGTGCCTGATAACCGGGCGTGTCGGCATTGGCGACATTGCGGGCGACCACCGACTGACGCTCGGTCAGGTAGCGCATCCGGTTGCCCATCAGGCGGAACAGGTCGATTTCTTCGAGCATTCTGATTTCGCAATTCTTGCGATGACGTTCGGACCGACCTTTTGTAACGCGACCGTGAACATGAGTCTACATGTTTCGCATGATTATATCATTTCGCAGTTTGCAGTTGGCGAGGCGCTATCCGAACGCCTATCGTATTTCGCCAAGATGACCGTTTCTCTCCCCTCCGTTATGGGCCATTCCGCCGGCGCGTTGTCGTTGGCCGATATGCCGCACCAGATCGCGCGCCTTCGGGGCATCAAGCGATGGGGGCGCCTGGATGGCGTCCGCGGAGCGGCCCTGAGCGTATCGGGCTTCGGCCGGGCGGTTTCCCTGGGCGATCGCGTGTCCATCGAGCGGTATGGGGAAGATCTGCCTGGCGAAGTCGTGGCGTTTTCGGAGGACAGGGTGACCGTGATGCCGGAAGGGCGCAGCGATGGGCTCGTTCCCGGCGCACGTGTCAGCCTCGCCGAATCGCCGGTCCTGTATCCTTGTGCAGGCTGGCTTGGGCGTGTGGTGGACGGTCTTGGCCGCCCGGTGGACGATAAGGGCCTGCTGCCGCAGGGCGCAACGCCGATGCCATTGCGGCGCGCCGCACCATCGGCGTTTCGCAGACGCCTGATGGGGCAGCGGCTCGAAACGGGATTGCGTGTGCTCGACTCGTTCGTGCCGCTCTGCCGCGGGCAGCGGCTGGGTGTCTTTGCCGCATCCGGCGTCGGCAAGTCGACGCTGATGGGCATGTTGGCACGCTTCGTCGGCGCCGACGTCATCGTCGTCGGGTTGATCGGAGAGCGTGGGCGCGAAGTGCGTGAGTTTCTCGACGTCGTCCTGGGCGAAGAGGGCCTCCGTCGTACGGTGGTGGTGGTCGCCACGTCCGACCAGCCGGCACTGGCCCGGCGCCGGGCCGCGCAGGCCACCTTGGCCGTGGCGGAATGGTTTCGGGACCAGGGCAAGCAGGTGCTTTGCCTGTTGGACAGCGTGACGCGACTGGCCCACGCGCAGCGCGAAATCGGCCTTGCAGCCGGAGAGCCTGCGACGGCGCGGTCCTACACACCATCTGTCTTCGCAGAACTTCCCGCGCTGCTGGAGCGCGCCGGCCCGGGCATTAACGGCACGGGTGATATCACGGCCATCTTTACGGTGCTGGTGGACGGCGACGATCACGACGAACCGGTGGCCGACGCTGTGCGTGGGATTCTGGACGGACACCTGGTGCTCGACCGCCGTATCGGCGAACGCGGACGGTGGCCGGCGATCGACGTGCTGCGTTCGGTCAGCCGGGCCCTGCCGCGCTGCCATAGCGATGCCGAGAACCGCCTGCTGAGCGAAGCAAGACGCTTGCTGGACGCTTACGAACGCATGGCGGAAATGATCCGTCTCGGGGCCTACCGGTCAGGCTCGGACCCAATGGTCGATCTGGCGATTCAGAAACAGCCAGCCTTCGATGCGTTCCTTGGACAAAAGGTCAATGAGCGGAGCCTCGCCGAGGAGACGTTCGCGACCTTGGCGCAGATCCTGGACCGCCCTGCCCCAGCATCGGAGCACCCGGGCGAGGAAAACCCATAACGATGGGCGCTAACACTCCGGCTCGGCATTCCCGCGGCGCCCCACGGCCTGTTGGGACGGGATCGCCATCAAGCCTCCAGGCCCTGTTCGCCGAGGGCCTGGACAGACATCAGAAGGGCCAGTTGCAGGACGCCGAGCGGCTGTATCGGCGGGTGCTCACCGGCGCTCCGCGTCACGCCGACTGCCTGCACCTGCTTGGCCTCGTGCTCCACCAGACGGGGCGCCTGGAGCGCGCGGCTGAAGCCTTGGGCAAGGCCATCGCGGTTGACGGGAAGCCGTCCTACCATCTCAGTCTTGGCAACGTGCTCTCAACCCAGGGCAGGCTTGGCGAAGCGGCTATTTGCTACCGTCAGGTGCTGGCACTCAGCCCGGGCGATCAGGACGCCCGTAACAATCTGGGCAACATGTCCCTGGCACTGGGGCACCTGGACGAAGCCATTGGCTGCTACCGTGAGGTCGCGCAAATCAACGCGGACTATCCGGGTCTTCAGGCGAATCTGGCAGAGGCGCTGCGGCGCGCGGGACGGTTCGAGGAAGCCATTGCCTACTTCCGCCGGGCGCTTGGGGTCGAAGCAGGATCGCCGGTGCTTTGGAACAGGCTTGGCAACGCCTACGCGGAACTCGGGCGACCGAACGAAGCGGCCGGCTGTTATCGTCACGCGCTTGAACTCGCCCCCGGCTTTGTCGACGCCCACAACAATCTGGGCAATGCGCTGGGCGCGCTCGGCCGCTGGGATGAGGCGATTGCCAGCTTTCGAGAAGCCCTTGAGCTCAAGCCGGATTTCGCGGACGCGCTGAGCAACCTTGGCAACGCCTTGAAGGTGCGGGGCGATCCGGACGAAGCGATTGCATGCTATCGCCGGGCAATAGCCCTTAAGCCCGACTACGTCGAAGCCCACTACAATCTGGCAAACATCCTGCGAGACCAAGGGCAGCCCGACGCAGCGGTCGAATGCTTTACCAAGGCCATTGCACTGCGGCCGGACTTCGTCGATGTCTATGTCAACCTGGGCGGCCTGCTGGCTGACCAGAAAATGCTCGACCCGGCAATCGCCTGTTATGATCGGGCTGTTGTACTTGCACCGCAGCTGGCCGACGGTCATTTCAACCGGGCAATCGCCTTGCTGGCCAAGGGTGATCTGGCAGCCGGGTGGCGGGAATACGAGTGGCGCTGGCAGATGCCCGAAATGGCCGCCGTCTGTCCGCGCTATGACCAACCGCGATGGCATGGTGAACCCGCCGCAGGGCGCACGATTCTGATCCATGCGGAGCAGGGCTTCGGCGATACGTTACAATTCTGCCGGTATGCCCCGCTGGCGGCCGCCCGGGGCTTGCGGGTGATCATGTCCGTGCCGACGGCGTTGGTCAGGCTTTTGCACAGCCTGCCGGGTGTCGATCAAGTGATTGCGGAGGGCACGGAACCACCGGCATTCGATCTGCATTGTCCGATGCTCAGCCTGCCGCTGGCATTGCAGACGACTCTGCCCACGATCCCATGCAGCGTTCCATATCTGCGCGCTGACCCGGGGCAGGCGGCGATCTGGGGCCAGCGATTGGCTGCACTGCCTGGCGAGCGGAGGCGGCGGGTTGGTCTGGTGTGGGCCGGAAGCGCCCGGAACCACGCCCCTGCCCTGGCCGCGGTTGACCGCAGGCGGTCGCTGCCGCCCGAGCAGCTGGCTCCCTTATTCGGTATGCCTGGACTGCAGATGTTCAGTCTGCAGAAGTTTGGCCCGGCGGCACCCCAGGCATACAAGCTGATCGACGTCATGGCCGAGATGGAGGACTTCGCCGACACCGCGGCGCTGATCGAGAATCTCGACCTTATCATTTCAGTTGATACGGCCGTCGCTCATCTAGCCGCCGCCCTCGGCCGGCCCGTGTGGCTGCTCGATCGGTTCGACTCGTGCTGGCGGTGGCTGACGGATCGTCGCGACAGTCCCTGGTATCCGACGCTGAAGCTTTACCGGCAACCCCGCCCGGGCGACTGGGATGCCGTCATCGGTGAGCTCGTCCGCGATCTGCGCCATTCAAATTGAAAGCATCTCCGATGTTTCAGAAACTATTCGTCAAAGCGCTTCAGCATCATCAGGCCGGGGACATTGGCAAAGCCATTGCCGGCTACCGGAAGGCGCTCGAATTCGACAGCACGTCGCCGGAAACCCATTTCAACCTCGGCCTGGCCTACAGGCAGCAGGGTAAGCAGGATGAGGCGATTGCAAGCCTGCATCGCGCCGTCCGCCTGAAGCCCAACTATGCGGACGCGTATAACAGCCTTGGCAATATCCTGAAGGACAAGCGACAGCCCGAGGACGCAATCGGATATTATCGCAGGGCGATCGAGTCCGACCCCAAACGCTTTGAGGCATACACGAACCTGGCTGACACGCTTCGTGAGCAAGGACGGCTGGAGGAGGCCATCGCACCCTATACAGAAACATTGCGCCTCAAGCCCGATCAGTTCGACGTACTGGGCAGACTTGGCATTACACTGCAAAAGCTGGGGCGGGCGGACGAAGCGATCAACTGCCTTTGCACCTCCATCGAACGCATACCCAACGCCCCGGAAAACCTGTTTCATCTGGCGTTCGCGTTGCAGGAAAAGGAGCATATCAAGGAAGCGCTTTCCTGCTACCGCGCCGCGCTTGAGCTGAAACCGGATCTTGCGGCGGCCTACCTCAATCAAAGTGAGTTGCTTCGCCAACAAGGGTTTTTGGATGAAGCTCTTGACTCTGCCCGGAAGGGCGTTGCGCTGAGCCCCGACAAGGCCGAATACCATAACGCCTTTGCCATCGCGCTCCACGCAGCAGGCGATGTGGAACAGGCTGTCGCGTCCTATCGCAAGGCTCTCGAGTTGCAACCTCAGCTATACCAGGCACTTGGTAATCTCGGCAGTGCCCTCCGGTACCTTGGTAACCTCGACGAAGCCATTGCCCGCCACAGGGATGCCCTGGCGATCAGGCCCGACGACGCGGAAGCACATTGGAACTACGCGATGGCATTGCTCGCCCGCGGCGACCTCGCCGAAGGATGGCCGGAGTTCGAGTGGCGCTGGAAGACCGCGCAACTGAAGCGCGACCAGCGCCAGGTCCCGCGGCCGCAATGGAAAGGCGAGCCCGCGGATGGCAAGATGCTGCTGGTCCACGCGGAGCAGGGCTTTGGCGACACCCTGCAATTCTGCCGCTACACAAAGCTGGCCGCAGCCCGCAACCTGCGGGTCATCATGGCCGTACCCAAACCTCTCGTCCGGCTGCTTGGCAGCCTGGAGGGACTGACCGGTGTGTACACCGCTGGTGACAACCTGCCGCCATTTGACCTTCATTGCCCGATGATGAGCCTGCCTCTGGCGTTCAATACGACGCTGGAGACGATCCCGGCCTACGCGGCATATCTGCACGCCGACGCCGTGCAAACAGCGATGTGGCGGGAGCGTCTGGCGGCGATGGTCCCGACGGGGCTTCGCGTCGGCGTAGTCTGGGCCGGCAACCCACGGCCACATTCATCGGATGCAGCGGCAGTCGATAAACGGCGCTCGATCAGGGTGGAGCGAATGGCGCCGATATTCAACGTGCCGGGCGTTCACTTTTTCAGCCTGCAGAAGACCGGCACCGCCGCGCCGCCTGCGTTCAACCTGATCGACGTCATGGACCAGATGGACGACTTCGCCGATACGGCCGCCCTGATCATGAACCTGGACCTGGTCATTTCAGTTGATACCGCGGTTGCCCATCTGGCGGCGGCCCTGGGCAAACCGGTCTGGATCCTCGATCGCTTCGACCCCTGCTGGCGCTGGCTCACCGGGCGGCAAGACAGTCCGTGGTACCCGTCTGTCCGCCTGTATCGCCAACCGCGACCGGGCGATTGGGATGCGGTTGTAGCGGCAGTTCTGGTTGATCTGCAGGCTGAGGCCGTGCGCGCCCAGATCTTGTAGGCCCAGGCAAGGCCGGTGCTCCACGCACCGGCCGCCGGCGAAGCGTCAGGTGAAGTTCAGCCCACGCTGCTGCTCAGCAGCAACGCGCCGATCGCCGCACTGGAGTAGCTGTCTGTCGTGGTCATCGAATTCGTCGGTGTTGGCGTGCTGGTGAACGATGAGGTG
>DAICYU010000779.1 GCA_027311485.1 Acetobacteraceae bacterium | reverse complement strand
ACTGGAACTCCTCCTGGACGATCTGGTCGGTGGTCGTACCTTCCGCGCCGAGCCTCTCATTCAGCCAGCGTAGTTCCGGTGTGGCATTCGGATCGTGGTCGCGCAGGCGCTGGGCGAGCCCAACCGCGAACGCGGTCGACCACGGCGCCTGGCCAAGCCTGTAAAGGATGCATGATGCCGGGGCGGGATTGGCCTGGGTCGTGCGGCGCATCTCGTCCGCGAGCGTATTGGCCAACCGGTGTGCCGAAAGCTGCGCTACGATTGATTCGGCCAGGCGACGCAGATTCTCCACCAGCGTGATACGCAGGGTAATTGGCAGCGCCCACAGTTCGCCGATGGTCAGCGGCTGCACGCGCTGATAGGCCTCCACGAAGCGGGTCAGCCTTTGCTGGTCGAATGCGCTGTCGGTATGGGCGACAAGCGCCCAGGCGATGCCGAAGACGCGCGGATAGCCTTGCAGCGGCCCGCCCGACAGCTTCGGCAGCAGGCGGTAATAGCCCGGCGGGAGATCGTTCTTGATCTCGCGGATCTGCTCATCGACAATATGGAAATTATCCAGCAGCCATTCCGCGGCCGGCGTAATCGTCTGATGTGCCGCATCTGCCGCGACGATCGTCTGATACGTTTCAGTAAGGACGCGGGTGTTGTCGTAGAGACGCCGGTCCAGCCGGCGCCCTCCCTTCGGTTTGGCCACGATCTGTTGCGCCGCCGCCAAACTCTCCGCGTGTTGCTCAAGACGTTCGACGCTGAAAAGCTCGGCCCGAATCGGTGCTTCCAGCGGCGGCAAACCGGCCAATCGCGGCGCGAGGGCGTTCACGAGGCGCGTTGCTTGCGGATCGACTGCAATTCCCGTGCACGCTCTGCGCTCATTTCCGGATAGCGCACTTCAAGCCGTTCGCATGTGTTGAGCACAATTGGTTCCTTCACCCGAAAGTCTTCTGACTGTATTTTCATCTTATTCCTTCCGGGCGCGCAGCCTCTGCCGAATCACGCGTGGACGAGTTGGTCCGCCGCGTCGGCTTCTTTCACGCCGGTATGCAGATCGAGGCGTGCTGGACTGAGTGTGCTGAGGAGCGTTTTGGCGCGGGCGATTTCCTGGGTCGGACCGCGCGCCAGCACCAGGAAATTATCGGCTTTAACGGCGGTCTCGTACTGGATCACGCTGTCCTTGGGGATACCCATGCCATAGATGGCTGCACCGAGCGCGCTCATGCCGCCGATGATGGCAGCGGTTTCAACGCCGGACAGCACTGTGGCGGCCAGATAGCCGAGCACCACGATATGCCCGACAACGGGAATGGTCATGAACAGTCCGCCGAAGAACAGGCCCCAAAGCCCGCCCCAGAATGCTCCGCGGCCGCCCCAGAACTTGATCCGGTCGCCGGCGCTGTAGAAGCCGACGACCTTTTCCTCGGTGTGGTATCCTTTGCCAACGACACTGAGGTTCTTCATCTCAAACCCGGCGGCGGTGAGCTTTTTGACCGCATCTTCCGCACCTTGGTGATTCGCGAATACTGCGACGATTGCGTCGTCCATTTCATTACTTCCTTTGGGGGCGGGCATTGCGCGGCGGCGATGCCCTGTGTTTCGCCGCCGACGTCGTTGCACTGAGGCTGGCCGAGTCCCGGCCGTAGCCCTGTCAGCCTTAATGTTGGATGCGTTCGCCTGCTTCACGCATCTGGTTTTCGATAGGTTCCCAGAACCCTGTCCCAGAAGAAATCGATCACCGCGAAATTGCAGTTGGCGTGCCTGTGATGGACGAAGTGAAGATCCCGCATTCGCCGAAACCATGCAAACCCGCCGAGCCAGGATCCTTCAACATGATATTCCACATCAAAAAAGACATGTGCATAAAACGACAGCGTACAGGCAACGACCTGGACTAAAAAGAAATCGAGCG
>DAICYU010000778.1 GCA_027311485.1 Acetobacteraceae bacterium | reverse complement strand
CAGACGCACATACTTCGGGGAAAAGCCAGATGGCCGTTCGCTCATCAGCGCCCGCCGCCAATGTGAGGGCGTGCCCGAAATAAAGCTTACGCCGTTTTGGGCAGCGCGATCCAGAAAATCACTGACCGCTTCGTCTGGGTCGGACAAAACCATCGAGCCACTGCTGCCGAGTGCCCGGAGCAAAATCTGTAGTCCACCATAGCGACGGACGTCGTAGAACGTACTCCACACCAGGGAAGTCGCAGACGTCGAACGCTCACGCAACGGGCCGGTCAGCGCAGCCAATGAGTGCACCGCAAGTTTCGGCAGCCCAGTGGTTCCGGATGTTAAAAGGACCCATTCCGTTTCGATACGCCTAACCGGCTCCTCTGCTGTTGCAGAAATCGTGTCACCACACGCCACAACGCGCACGGCGGCAGGCCATTGCAGGACAGGTCCAGTTCCATCCGTCACGACCGTGTCAATTTGCGCTTGATGCAGAATGGCCTGTATCGTCGCTGCATTCAGTTCCGGCGGGCAGAGCAGCAATCGCCCTGCGATCCCGTCCAACTGACAGAGAGCCAAAACGGCCGGTAGCTGCCCTTTGGTGACGATCATCACTGAACGCCCGCGGAATGTCTCCACCGCATCCGTCAGGCTCGTGCCGTGTGCAAGATCAGCGATTGTGACCCGGGTGCGTGGGTCAGCAACGAAGCGGTCCCGCATGGATCGTGCTGCGTCGAGCAAGGTCCAGACGGACTGCTGGCTATGCGGTCGCGACATTCTCATACAGCCGGATGAAGTCGCCAATGGTGACAGGATACGGCGCATCTGTGATCGCCGACAGCGGATCCATGCCAAGTTCATCATCAAGGTTTGCGACGATGATGGCGAGGCACAGCGAGTCCAGACCCGAACCCATCAGCGGCACGGTATCGTCCAACGAGCCGAGCTTTTTTCCTTGCTGGTCGGCAACCTGCGTAATCTGCTGCATGATAATGGACCGTACCGTCATAACTTAGCCCCCAACCTCACATGTTACAGTCGTTCTGGATTCGGAGATTGAATGGTGCGTGGATGCTGTTGCATGAGAAAGGAAGGCGATGATTTGCCTTGCAACTTTGTCGCGCATGGCGGTCCCTGTCAGGTTGTGATCAATGTCGGCCAGGATCGATACTGTGGCGCTCTTGCGGGATGTGACGTCCTGTCCCCCGGGGCCAAAGTGCTTCTCTAATGCGGCAAGCCCTGCGTCACCCGCAGCAAAAAGAAGTAACGTCCGGACGCCGCGCGAGGCCAATTGCTCCATGCTAAGCCTGGCGAAGCTTTTGGGACCAGGCCTTTCGAAGCGGAGGCTGAACCAGGGCAGATTGATCAGCAGCAGCGCCTCGATCCTCGGATCCGCCACACCGCCCTGATAGGCGTGATAAGCCCCCGAACACAGGCCGCTCAGCGCAAAGCGGCGATAACCAAGGCCAGCAAGCGCCTCGACCGCAGCTTGGAAATCACCGGTTCGATCCGTGTTGAACACCTGGGTGCTGCCTTCACCGCCTTGCAGGGGATCGATGCTGTCGCCAAGGCCGGCGAAATCCAGCCTTAGCGATGCGATCCCAACCCTTGCCAGACGCCGCGCAAGTTTGACCGAGAAGCGGGCAAACCCATAATGCGGGTCACCTCCAGTATTTCCGATCACCACCACCAGATCGGACTTCATGTCCGGTTCGGGTTGGCACAGAATGCCAACAAGGTGTTGCTGCTTCCCGAAACGAAATGGCGTTTCACAGCAGCCGTCCGGATGCAGCTCCGTATCGTCATCAACCTGGTTGATGCCAGGGTTTGCGCATTGTCCTGGCGCGACCATGCGGATCCAGGAGACCAGCTGCGCGAAGTCCGGCGATGGCTCGTCGACCAGATGGGCCGGCCGTAAAAGGGCTTCTAA
>DAICYU010000777.1 GCA_027311485.1 Acetobacteraceae bacterium | reverse complement strand
AGGATGCGTTGCTGGCGCTTCTGGGTGCCGGCCGCCGCTCGGAAATGGGCGCCGCTGAAGCTGTGGCGGAAGCGCTTCGCGACATCCGCATGCACGAACTGGCGACGATAGCCGCCATGCAGGCGGCCGTGCGCGGCGTGTTGCGTGAACTGGACCCGGCGACACTGCGCGACGGCGCCCCCGGTGGCGGGCTGCTGGCGTCCCAGCGCAAGGTCCGCGCATGGGATGCATTTGAGGCGGCCCATGCGCGAATCACACAGGCCATGTCGGACAATTTCGACAGCGCATTCGGCCGAGCGTTTGCGCGAGCATATGGGCAGGCGCTGCGCGAGATCAGACCGGAGGCGCGTTGATGCAGGAGGCTGCTGCTCCTGTGGCGGCCAGTTTAGGTCGGCGATATCCTCATGGCGGGCGTCGCCTCGCCATCCATGCTCGCATCGTTCGTTTCGGCTCAAGTCGCGGATGGTCTTCGGCCATCATGACGTTCAACGCCTGACCGGGGAAGGCCACCAGAGATGACATGGACCAATCGCGTGGTCTGGCAGGAAGGCATGTTCCTGCGCGCCCAGCATTTCCAGCAGCAGGATCGCCACCTGGATTACCGGGTGCGTGCCGGCCTGGCGGCGCTGCACCCGTATCCCTGGGGCGTGACCGGCATGGTCATCGACCGGGACCTGCTGGCGACCGGACGCTTCGCCCTGTCCAGCGGCGCCGGGCTGTTCGAGGACGGGACCGGGTTTTCGATCCCGGGGGAGACGGACCATCCGCCGCCGCTTGATCTGCCGGACGACACACGCGACACCATTGTCTACCTGGCGGCGCCGATCGGTCAGCCTGGCGCGGTGGAGATGGCGCCGGTGGAGTCGACCGAGGGACGCTACGTGGTGCGGGACTTCGAGGCTTATGACACGCACTCGGCGTCGCCAAAGCCGGCTGACCTGCTGATCGGCCGGTTGCGCCTGCGATACATGCTGGGCACCGACGACCGCACCGGCTTTTTCTGCATCGGCCTGGCAAAGGTGACGGAGGTAACATCCGACCGGCGGGTGATCCTGGATGATCGCTGGATCACGCCATGCATCACATCATCCGCATCACCGCCGCTCGCTGGACTGATTGCCGAACTCACCGGCATGCTGAACCAGCGCGGCGAGGCCCTCGCAGCCCGGCTGACGGCACCAGCCGGACGCGGCGTTTCGGATGTGGCCGACTTCCTGCTGCTGCAGTCGATCAATCGCTGGCAGAAGCTGCTGGCGCACTGGGCGGACGCCCCGCGTATCCATCCTGTCGATCTGTATGCCGCTCTGGTGCAGATGGCCGGCGAGTTTGCCACGTTTACCGAGACGACAAGGCGGCCGAATGTATATCCATCCTATCGGCACGAGCACCTGCAGCGCAGTTTTGCCCCGGTGGTCGCCGATCTGCGTCGGTCGCTGTCGGCGGTGATCGAGCAGAACGCGGTCGCCATTCCGCTGCAGGAGCGCCGGCAGGGCGTTCGCGTCGGGCCGATCACGGATCGCGCCATCCTGCGGGCGGCGAATTTCGTCCTTTCGGTGCAGGCCGACATGCCCACGGACACATTGCGCCGGCTGTTCCCGGCGCAGGCGAAGATCGGCGCCGTGGAGCATATCCGCGAGCTGGTGAACGTGGCGCTGCCCGGCATCGGCATCCGGCCGTTGCCGGTGGCGCCGCGGCAGATCCCCTTCCATGCCGGGGCGTCTTATTTCGAACTGGATCGCAACAGTCCCCACTGGCAGCAGATGCAGGCCTCCGGCGGCTTCGCGATCCACGTTTCCGGCGAATTTCCCAACCTGCGCCTGGAGCTTTGGGCTATCCGCGGCTGACCGCGGCGGGCGCTGACACAGCGAGGCGCCCATGATCGAAAATCCATTTGCCGAACCGAACGATGACGACCGTAC
>DAICYU010000776.1 GCA_027311485.1 Acetobacteraceae bacterium | reverse complement strand
GCAAGCGAAACACAGCCGCAACTCATCCTCTAGCGCTATCAGCGCGTCGGGCTTCGGCGGTAAAAATATTGCGGTCACAGCAAGAACTCGTTCCAGGGGTGCCTTTATGTCTGGCTTAGGCGTCACTGAGCAGAGGATCTCTTTGGCAGGGGTGCCAATCTATTGCACGAAGATGTCTAGGAAGGCAGAGACGAGCACCGTTTCCGCTGCGGCACGACTGATGAACACTGATTTGCCCAACGCTATTCCCCTGGCCGCCGCCCCATATTGCTGCCTGCAACTATTATAAATGCCTCACGCCGTAGTGAGAACTGTGAAATGTATCAGCGGACCTACGCCCCACAGGCACAAGTACGTCGCTCAGACGACAAAGAAACGTTGGCCATGTGGTAACGTTTCTTTGTCGTGCCTCCCACGGCACTGCGCTCATGGGACGAGCCGACGACGAGACCACGAGCTGGGGCCGTATCAAGCCGCCATCTCGTCGCTTAGATCATCGGTTGCGGTATCGCCTGCGATCTTATTCCCGAAAATTTCAGCAAATGGCATCCCGCCCACCGGCCGCCCTGTGGCTTCGGCGATCTGCGCCGCCATAGCTTCTGATCTTGCCACCATCATTCCGGCTAAGTCGTCGGCTCTTAACCGGGTCGGGTCGATGTAGTGACTTTGCAGGAACTCATCGACCTGCTCCGTGCTTAGCGTCTGCCGTTCCTGTAGCCGCTTGAGGTAGGCAGACGGAGCATCACCGCCAAGGAACCGGTTCGTTGTCGCGGATAGCGCCGTCTTGTTGACGATGGAGTTGTAAAACCCGCGTCCAATCCCGCGCTTCTCGCACCACGCGCGTGGGAAAACGTGGTGGATGTCGATACTCTCGTCGAAATAGCTTTGCTCCTGCACCTCGGCACCTGTGCGCCAGTCGCGGGCACCGCCCCGTTGAATGATGAGGGCATGCAGTCCTTTGTAGGCGGCGGAGAGGCGGGATTGTAGCGTCCGAAGGCGATCCGAAACAAAATTGCATTGGTCCACCGTTTGCGGCAGCGTTTCTCCGCCCAGTGCCCAGGCGACCACCTCCGGCAGGTCGCGCGTGAAGCGGCTTTCGATGGCACCGCCGTAGAGTTCGCCGAACACGCCGCACCAATACCAGTTGCGGACGCGTGCTCGGACAGCCGCGTCATTCCAACGGTTGCCCAGGCTGATAAGGATCGCGGCCAGCGGGACCAACTGCGTTCGATAAGGCAGGTCGTAGCCACTGAACACCTTCTCGCGCCAAAGGAACTGGCGGGCACGTCTGAAGCCTTCCTCGGCCTGGTCGGCGTAGCCTTTATAGCCAGCAAGGGGCAGATCGAGGATGGACTGCCGGGTGCAACTGATTGCCGACGGAATGCCGCGACCTCCGTTGCCCGCTTCGGTCAACGCCTTTCCAGCAGCAGTGTAGAGCAGGCTGACGGCTTGCAGAAAATCGGTGCTCTCCATGGCTTCCAGCACCTTGCCCGCCTCGGCGAGCCGCACCGCCCGGCCCTTGATGGCTGGACTGGCTTTGGGGATGCCGAACCAGTCCTCCCGGAGATTGAAGTCCTCTGCGGCATAGGTCGCAGTCAGCAGTTCGAAGGCGGTCAGCGATACGCCACCCGTGTTTACCTTCTCGAACACGCGGCAGACCGCCTCCTTGCTTGCCGTGCGCCGTAACTGGATGACGGGTATCGAGTAGGTTTTGAATGTGTCGATAAACTCTTTCCGGAACGGCTTTAGAAGGTCCTGCTTGACCTTGTTGCCATCCCAGAAATCACGAAACCCATCGAACCAATCCTCGCAGGAGAAGGTTTGGTTCAGAGGAAACATCATGGTCTGATACTCTGACTCGGCCGTGGTGAGGTCGAGCAGAACCTGGCGGCCGAAATCTGCCGTTGTTCGCTTCACGGCGGGTATGCTGAA
>DAICYU010000775.1 GCA_027311485.1 Acetobacteraceae bacterium | reverse complement strand
AGGGTATCGTTCATCAGTCGCGAAATAGCCGGCGGCAGGCGACCGGACCTTCAGAATCGGTACAGGCGTGCCGGGTTATCGACCAGGATTTTGCGACGCGTTGCGTCGTCCGGAACCCACCGGGCAAGCAGGTTCAGAAGATGGCCATCATCGATCGGCATATTCGGGGTTGGCGCCGTCTTCGGCCGGCCTGGCACCGGACCGGACACGTGCGGCCAACCCGAACCCCAAAGCACCCGATCCGGATTTGTTGAAACAATGGCCTGAACCAACGGCCTCAGGTCCGGGTAGTCGGGTCCATCACTGGACAGACGGTAAGGCTCCGACAGCTTGATATGGACATGCCCTGACTTCATTAAAGATAGGATCGTATCGATTCCCGGCTGCTGTAAGCCACCGGCCAGCCAGGCAAACGTATCCAGCACGACCGGTACAGGGCACGCCCCGAGTTGCGCCCCAAGGCCGGCGATGACATCCGCGGGCGATATGAAATCCAGGTGCCAGCCAAAGCGTTCCGCGATCTCGAACTTCGCCTTCAGGTTGTTGGGTGTTGTCGGATTGGTCAGGGCGGCCCGGTTGAGCGACACGCGAAACCCGGCAATGCCCTGCGCTTTCATTGCGGCGAACATCGCCGTCGTTCCTTCCTCCGGCAGCCATACCACCCCGCGCGCTCGGCCGGGTCCACATTTCTGAATTGCATCAAGCGTCGCGGCATTGACGTCACCATAGGCGTCGGGCGTAACGACCACGACGCGGCTCAGGTGCAGGGTTTGCAGCATCTGCATCAGGCTCTCCGCCGTGGCCGGCGCGGGCGTGTAGTCCCGGTCAGCCGCCATCGGAAAGCGGGCGGGATCCGCAAGGACGTGAACATGCGAGTCACAAGCGCCGTCCGGCACATGAAAATCCGGCACTGTTTCCGCGACCTGCGTCCGGGCGCCTTTGGTCGCCAGATGTGGTGCCGTGATGCCAAGAGCGGCCAGAGTACCACCCATCAATGCGATCCGTCGCGTGATCATGCTCCCCTCCCTGGTAATACCTCGGCCGGCTGCAGGCTAGAAGCACCGGAAAACACCGTGTCAGGGCTATGGGCCAGGCCCGGTCGTGCGCGCAGGCCTTCGTCGCCCGGAACAGTCGGCAGCGGCCTACGAACACCACCAAAGCGCCCGCGGTTCGACCAGCGGATCCGCACGGGGGCAACCCTGGCACGCCCCTTCAGCGCCAGCAGATATCCATAAGCGAACCCGATGCCGACGACCTGAATGGGGCTTTCCAGTGCCGGATTGACGAAGCAGGCAATGAACATAATGGCGAACACCGTCGCCGCGTGGTTCCGCTCGTTGCGCGGCAGGTTTTGGGGCGGAAAAGCCGCCACAAACGCAGCCGCCAGAAGCAGACAGCCGACCGCGCCCGAGCGCAGCAGGGCCTGGGCAAAGGAATTATGGACGCCGGTGGACAGCGCCTCAAGCATACGCGCGTGGGACATCGAACGGGGATCGGGAAGAAATGTAAAATCGGGCAGCCCAGGAAAGTGGTAACGCCACCTGACTGATTCCTTTCCGTAGCCGATGCCGATGCCATTGGTGTCACCGACCGACTTCATCACATCGCTCAGGAAAACAAGGCGTAGCCCGTCGTTCGGATCGCTGTGCAGCAGATCAAGCGCATAGTTCATGCCGACACCGCATCCGCAATGGATGCCGCCCCCTGCATATAATTCTTAACAAAGCGCGCCTTCTTGCCCGGATAGATGTCGAGCATGTCGTGCAGCACCAGCACCTGGCCGTGGGTTCGCGCGCCGGCGCCGATGCCGATGGTGATGCCCGGAAAATCTTCGCTGACCCGCGCCGCGAGCTCGGAGGGCACGAGTTCGAGCACCATCATGGCCGCGCCGGCCCGGCCCAGCTCGGCGGCGTGGCGCAGCAGGGTCTGCGCGCCCCG
>DAICYU010000774.1 GCA_027311485.1 Acetobacteraceae bacterium | reverse complement strand
CGATGCCAGGTATGATGGAAGGTAAGGTCGCGGTTGTCACGGGGGCCGGCGGCGGCATTGGACGGGAAATCGCCATCATGATGGCGGGCGCGGGGGCCAAGGTGATCGTCGCCGATATCGGTGCGTCGGTGACCGGCGAGGGTGCATCCGCCAGCCCGGCAGAGCAGACGAAGCAACTGATCCAGCAGAAGGGCGGCTCGGCGGAAATCTGCACCGAGTCGGTTTCGACCTGGGGATCGGCGCAGAAGATCATTCAGGCGGCGCTGGATCATTTTGGCCGCATCGACGCGGTAGTGAACAACGCCGGTATCCTCCGCGATGTCATCTTCCACAAAATGACCGAGGATGACTGGATGTCGGTCATCTCCGTGCACCTGAACGGCAGCTTCTTCGTCTCCCGCGCCGCGGCGGAACATTACCGCAAGCAGGAAAGCGGCACGTTCGTGCACATGAGCAGCACGTCCGGCCTGATCGGCAATTTCGGCCAGGCGAACTATGCCGCGGCGAAGCTGGGCATCACCGCGCTGTCGAAGTCGATTGCCCTGGATATGCAGCGCTACAATGTCCGCTCCAACTGCATCGCGCCGTTCGCCTGGAGCCGGATGACCCAGTCGATCCCCGCAACTACACCAGAGCAACAGGCTCGGCTGGCCAAAATTCAGCAGATGACCCCGGACAAAAACGCCCCGATGGCGGTTTACCTGTCGTCGGACGCCGCCAAGGGCGTGACCGGCCAGGTGTTTGGCTGCCGGATGAATGAGATGATCCTGTTCAGCTCCCCGCGTCCGATCCGGATCATGCAAAAGAACGAAGGCTGGACGCCGGAACTGATCGCCGAGCACTGCATCCCGGCGATGAAGGACGCGTTCATGCCGCTCGACCGCTCGGGTGAGGTGTTCAGCTGGGATCCTGTCTGATTATCTGAAGCTTTCGCAGCCTTTTGTCGGAACAGCACAGCGCCCGCTGATCGCAGCGGGCGGGCCATACAGAAGGTCGCGACACTCCCAACGAATGGTCTCCGACGGCCGCCCTTCGTGGCGGCCGTTTTCGTGTGAGGCACCAGCCGGTTGGCGGCGCACCGCGCATTCCGGCCAAAACGCCCCGATCGTTAATCTTCGAGCGTAAAGCCGAGCTTCATCGTCACCTGGTAGTGACGAATCTCGCCCTCCTCAATTTCACCGCGTAGTTGTGTCACTTCAAACCAGCGCAAATTCCTGGTCGTCTTCGCTGCGCGGGCAATGGCATTCTCGATCGCGTCGGCATGGCTGATCTCCGACGAACCAGCGATTTCGATCATCCGATAAATGTGCTCAGGCATGTCGGCTCCCCTCCTGTTCAATTCCAAGGGGTTTAACCCGGTCGAGCGGAGCGGGTGGCATCCGCGCCCTGGAATGTGAGGGGAAGCGCGTTCGGGTCCTGAATACTAACAGACACGGCGCGACCAGGATGACGCTGGCCGCGCCGTGTCGTCTGATTCGGTTGCCCTGCGGCAACGGCGCCGATTGCGCCGTGCCATGGTGTTAGACAGCGCGGCTTACGCCGCCGCTGCTGTTCAGCAGCCTGTGAAAATCACACTCAGTTGGCGATGTCACCAGCCGCCTTGCGTGTCGCCGATACCGCTTCCCGTGCCGCGCGAGCCATCAATCCGCTGTCGTTGGCGATGGTGCAGAACTGGAAGCCCATCTGGATCATCCGGGCGGCGTAGGCCGCCGTGCCATTGTGGATACCGGCGAATTTGCCGTGCTTTTTGCAGGCGGCGAGCAGCTTGCCGTAGATTTCAAGGATGATCGGCTCCTCGCGGTCCAGGATCGGGATCAGGCCCAGCGACAGGCCCATGTCGGACGGGCCGATATAGATGCCGCTGATGCCCGGGACGCTGAGGATTTCCTCGATGTTGTCGATGCCTTGCTGGGTTTCGATCATCGGGATGACCAGGATT
>DAICYU010000773.1 GCA_027311485.1 Acetobacteraceae bacterium | reverse complement strand
AGCTGATGCCGCCAACGGCGAAGGCGGTTGGTAAACAACTCGGCATTCCCGTGGTTTTGGCGGCCCTGACCACCGACCCGAACGAGAATATTCGGCTCGGCACCGCCTATCTGCAGGAAATGCTGAACACCTTCGACAACTGCCTGCCCCTGGCCGCGGCCGCCTACAACGCCGGCCCGCACCGGGTTTCCCAGTGGCTCGGCGACAATGGCGACCCACGCACCGGCCCCGTCGACATGGTGGACTGGGTCGAGCTGATCCCCGCCAATGAAACCCGCAACTACGTGCAGCGTGTGACTGAGAACGTCATCATGTACCGCGCCGCCCTGAACAACGCCGCACCGATCCTGCCCAATATACCGTGGAGCCGCTGATCCATCGCCTGTCCGCCTGGGACGGGCTGCCAATATGTGTGCGGGAATGGAATGGCGGCACGGCGAAACCGCCTCTGCTCGCCCTGCCCGGCATCGTCCGGACGGGCGCGGACTTTACATTCCTCGCCCCCCACCTCCTTCCCGGGCGGCGCATCATAGCGATCGACTACGCCGGGCGCGGCCGGTCCGGCCGCAGCAGCGATGTGCGGCGCTACGCGCCCGAGGCCTGCGTGCGCGACGTCATGGACGCCTGCGCCGCGCTGCACGTCCATAATGCGGCGGTCATCGGCACCAGCTTCGGCGGGCTCCTGGCGATGGGGCTCGCGGCGGCCCGGCCGGGGCTGCTACGCGCCGTGGTTTTGAACGATATCGGACCCGATATCGGCTCGGACGGCGCGGATTTCGTGCGCGATTTCGTCGCCCGTGACCCGGCCCTGCCGGACCTGGACAGTTGCATCGCGCTGCTGCGGCGGATGCTGCCGCCGATGTCGCTGGACAATGACGAAGCCTGGCGGCGGATGGCCGAACTGACGTTCGCGCCAGGCGCCGACGGCCGCTATCATCCGCTGTGGGATACAAGGATCGCGCAACTGCTGAGCGAACCGCTGCCGGACCTTTGGTCCCTGTTTGGTGCCCTGGGCCACGTACCGTTGCTGCTGGTCCGCGGCGCGGTCAGCAACATCCTGCTGTCCGGCACGGTCGGTCGCATGCAGGCCGTCCGCCCGGACATGGGGGTTGTAACGCTACCGAATATAGGTCATGCCCCGATCCTGACCGAGCCGCCTGCGCTTGCGGCGATCACTGCATTTCTGGATGAAGCCGCATAATGTTGTCACGGTTTGTTGCTGCCGGGTTCGGTACCGGCTTCGCGCCACTCGTCCCTGGCACGGTCGGTTCGGCTGCTGCCGCCCTGATCGGTGCGGCGCTTCTATGGGTCTCACCCTGGCTGCTCGGCCTCGCCATACTGCTGGTATCGGCGGGCGGGTATGAAGCGGTTCGACGGGCAGTGCCGCGGGGAGATCCCAACTGGGTCGTCATCGATGAGTTCGCCGGCCAGTGGGTAACGTTGCTGGCGTTGCCAGGGCCGTCGGTGGCTGGCGTGTTCGTGGCATTTATCCTGTTCCGGATTTTCGATATCACCAAACTTGGTCCGATAGGCTGGGCCGATCGCCAGCACGGCGCGTTTGGTATCATGGCGGATGACGTGATCGCCGGTGTGGTGGCGGCAGTCCTACTGGCTGCGCTCCGGCTGTTCTGGCCCGCGGCCCTGAGCTGGGCGTGACAACCGCCCATCACCTTGTGCCATCGATCCAACCGGAACCCCGCAACCGAGTGAAATAATCGCTTGCGGTATCGACGAATCGCGCTCTGATATGGTCAGGCATCCGGGCACGTACGAATGCGACTTGAGCATAACCGGGCAGCGTCAGTTCTGCCGCCGGCCGAGAGGCGTCAGGCCGGGCGGTCACTTCGCAAGATTGTGCCCCGCAGCCTGCATGGGCACTGGGCGGCTGCGCCGACGCGCGTCGATCCCGTCGAGACCCTGATCCAGACCAGCCGGCATC
>DAICYU010000772.1 GCA_027311485.1 Acetobacteraceae bacterium | reverse complement strand
CCGCGCGCTTTACGCCATGCACGCGGATCGGCGCCTCGACGATATTCTGCAGCACCGTCAGATGGGCGAACAGGTTGAAGTGCTGGAACACCATGCCGATGCGTGCCTCCGCTCGCGCGCGGGCCAGGTCGCGTGTGGGGCGCGGCTTCTTGCCGCCATGGGCCGGCACGTAGCCGACCGGATTGCCATCGACGGTGATCTCGCCCCGGTCCATTGCATCAAGAGTGACCATACGCGGCAGCGTGCTCCTTCCGGAGCCGCTGGGGCCGAGGATCGTCACCACCTCACCCTCCTTGACGGTGAAGTCGAGGCCGGTGAGCACCTCCCGCTCGCCGTAGGATTTCTGCACGTTGCGGCCGACGATAAAAGGCGTGCCCACCTGGTCCGCACGGCCCGGGCGCTGCAGTCAGCAGAGATCGTCCGGTTCCGGCTGGGTTGGCCGCGTCGGTGCAATGGCGGGCGGCGCCGCGGCCGTGCGGCGGCGACAGAGCATGCCGCTGCCCGCCGGCTCACGCTCCTGGCTGAAGCGGCGTTCGGCCGCCACCTGCACGGCGGAGATCGCGCTGGTCAGCAGCAGGTAGATGAGGGCGGTTGCGGTAAAGGCAGTGAACAAACGGAAGGTCTGGCCAACGATCTGCTTCGCGGACCATCGCAGGACGGCTGCGGGCGCGATCGGCTGGCGCTGTGGGTCCACCATGACAGCTGGCTCCGACCCCACGAGGCACTGCACGGGCTGAGGCCGATCCTTCGTGTCTGCGCGCTGGCTGACAAGATGCTGCAATGGGGGGCGTCAGCGCCGCCTATAAGCTTGACAAAGAGCGGGTCCGGGTCCGCCACTATGCCGTTAAAATGGCGTTACAAGTATTGAAATGATGTCTGTGAACGGCATAACTAAAGCGTTTTGGCGGCACTCAGGGAGTGAATGATTCGGCAAGATCTCTGGCCATCGAATACTCAACCCCATGCAGCGGCTGGTTCAACCATCGCCGACCCTGCGTAACGTACGGTTTTGAACAGATCGCCTGCTGACCCCGATATCCCGTCTGAATCGAGCTTGCCTACCTTGCCACGGGCGGGATGATGCCACATCTCGCTTGAATGACCTTGCCGGAGACCGTCCCTTGACTCTGCATCCAGCCCTCGCGCCTGGCCGTGTCGCGGTCATCACTGGTAGCGCCAGCGGCATTGGCCTTGCCGCCGCGAAGCGCTTCGCCCAACTCGGGATGGCGGTTTGTCTGGCCGATCTGTCCGAGGACGCATTGAACAAAGCCGCGGAACAGGTGGCAGCTGAGACTCCACAGGGACGGCAGGCCGTGCTGACTATACCGACCGACGTCAGCCGGATCGATGACGTGACCAGGCTGAGAGACGCGGTTTACCAGCGCTTCGGCGATGTCGGCGTCCTGATGAACAACGCCGGCACCGCGCCTGGCGGCGGCCCGTGGGAGAACATTGATGCCTGGCGGCGTGTCCTGGACGTGAACCTCTGGGGCATCATCAACGGCGTCCAGACCTTTACGCCGCACATGCTGCAGCAGGGCACGCCGTGCGCGATCGTGAACACGGGATCGAAGCAAGGCATCACCTGCCCGCCGGGTGATGCGGCTTACAACGTCAGCAAGGCAGGGGTGAAAGTGTTGACCGAGGCCCTGTCGCACAGCCTGCGCAACACCGATGGCTGTCAGATAACCGCGCACCTGCTGATCCCCGGCTCGACATTCACGGGGATGACCCGTCGCGGCCGTGCGGAAAAGCCGCCGGGTGCTTGGTCGCCAGAGCAGGTCGCCGACATGCTGATCGAACGCATGAGCCAAGGCGATTTCTACATTCTATGCCCGGACAATGAGGTCACACGGGAGATCGACAACCGGCGCATCCTTTGGGCCGCGGGCGATATCGTCGAGAACCGCCCGGCCTTGTCGCGCTGGCACCCGGATTACGCCGCCGCCTTC
>DAICYU010000771.1 GCA_027311485.1 Acetobacteraceae bacterium | reverse complement strand
GTATCTGGCCGAATATGTACAAGTCCTGCAGGATTTGTGGCAATCGGGACGATCGGATTTCAAAGGCACGTTCTTCACCATGGACGATTGCCGGCTGAGCCCCCGTCCGCAGGTGCCGATCAAGCTCATCTGCGCCGGCCAGAGCGAAAAGGGTATGAAATTCGCTGCTGAATACTGCGATTTAAACTTCTGTTCCGCCGAAGGCATGAATACGCCGGAGCAGTGTGCACCGACGGTGAACCGGATGGCGGCCGCATCCCAACAGGCCGGCCGCGACGTCAAGGCCTATCTGCTGCTGATGATTATCGCCGACGAAACGGATGCGGCGGCGATGGCGAAATGGGACCACTACACGGATGGCGTCGATACCGAAGCCCTGGCCTGGGCGGCCGCGCAGGCTGGCGCCGACGCGCAGGCCACCACCGCGTCGACCGCCGGGATGATCCGGCAAATGGGGGATGCGTCGAAAGGTCTGCTGCCTACCCGCATGGGGCGCCTGATCGGATCGTACCAGTCGGTGGCGCGCATGCTGGATCAAATAGCGGCCATGCCCGGTGTCGGCGGCGTCATGCTCACCTTCGATGATTTTCTGATCGGGGTCGAACAGTTTGGCCATCGCATCATGCCGCTGATGAAAAGCCGGACAACGGTTCCTGTCGCCGCATGAACCGGGCCCGGAGTGACCATGACACGGCTTTGCCAACAGGCGCGCCGGCAGCGGACTCAATCCCACTGCCGACCGCGTTGCTGACCGGCTTTCTGGGCAGCGGCAAGACGAGCTTCCTGCGGCGGGTGCTGGCGGACCCCGCCGCCCAGGATACCGCCGTACTGATCAATGAATTTGGTGAAGTTGGCCTGGATCATCTGATCGTCGATGCCACCAGGCCCGGCGACGTGGTGCAATTGCCGAATGGCTGCATGTGCTGTGCGGTGAAGCAGGATCTGGCGCAGGCGCTGCACCGGCTGCTGACCGGCCGCGCCAACGGATCACTGCCGGCGTTCCATCGCGTCGTTATCGAAACGAGCGGCCTGGCCGAACCGGCACCGATCCTATACACGCTGGCCGCCGATGCCTATCTGGAGCACACGCTCCGCTGTCACCATGTCATCGCCGTCATCGACTCCCTGCTCGGCCTTGCCACCCTGGATCGCTTCGCCGAGGCCACGGCGCAAATCGCCTGCGCCGACGCCTTGCTGATCAGCAAAACAGACCTGGAACCGCTATCGCCCACCCTGCGGCAGCGGTTGGAAGCGATGAACCCAACCGCGTCGATCCTGGACAGCCAGGCCGTTCCGTCGCCGATGGCCTTGTTGTTTGCCGCTGCCGGGTCCGTATACAAGCCAAGGCGCTGGGCTGCGGCTGACCACACCAGCGGTATTGCCACGCATGCCGTGGTGCTGCATGCGGCCATGTCGCGGCTGGAATTTGCCATGGCCCTGGCGGGATTGGCGCGTGAGCGTGGTAACGACCTTCTGCGTGTGAAAGGATTGGTCGAATTCTCCGACAGGCCGGGGCGCCCAGCGGCGATGCATGCCGTGCAACACACGCTGTATCCACCGCATTGGCTCGAAGCATGGCCGGACGAGGACACCACGCAGCGACTTGTCTTCATCGTGCGGGGGATTGCGCCCGACGACATTCTGCGCCGCTTCAGCGCCGGGGCGCCTGAACTGTTGGCATAGGCGCCGGCGCGCTGTTCGGTCCTGGCAGGTAGCCTGTTTAATTCGCGGGCAAGTTTCCCGGAACGCAGCGAAATCTGCGTACGATATGAACTGTATAAAACCGATGTGGCCGCGATCGCCTATTAGGTGACCAAACTCTCCGCCGAGTCACAATGGCATGATGCTTGCGTAGCCCATAGTGCTGGTTTCGGCGGCATTTGCCGACGGTCCTCATAGTATTTGCGCAGGTCTTGTTCCCGCGTGGCACGAAAGCAGGGAGTGTGGAAATGAC
>DAICYU010000770.1 GCA_027311485.1 Acetobacteraceae bacterium | reverse complement strand
ACTTCAACAAGGCGACGCAGCGGGCGCTGCTCGATCGCTTTGCCGACATCCTGCGGCCCAACGGATGGCTGTTCGTCGGCCATTCCGAAAGCTTGCTGAACCTGACGACCCGCCTCCAGCTTGTCGGGCGCACAGTGTACCGGAAAATCCGGTGATGCTGCCTGCGCTCCCCCGCATGCATCCGGCGGCCGGCCACGGCGGCCCCGATACGACGGTCCCGCATCAGATCGTCAAACTGGGGCAGGGGGAGTGTTACCTGACCGCACAGGACAATGAGGAACTGGTCACCGTCCTCGGCTCCTGTATTGCGGCCTGCATCCGCGATCCCGTCCTGCGCCTGGGCGGCATGAACCATTTCCTGCTGCCGGACTGCGGACGCTGGGAAACCGGCGATGGTGCGGGCAGCCTGCGCTACGGCAGCTACGCCATGGATCGCCTGATCGGCGACATCCTCGCCCGTGGCGGCCTGCGGCCGCGACTGGAGGTCAAAGTCTTCGGCGGCGCCAATGTCATGTGCGGCGGCTCGAACATTGGTCACCGCAATGCCGATTTTGTTGAGCGATATCTGGCCGCGGAAGGCATGACGATCGCCGCCGCCCATCTGCGGGGCATCTACGCCCGCCGTGTCCATTATGTCCCGACGACCGGGAAGGTCATGCTTCTGGAGCTGCATCCCACGGACGAAACGGCGCTGCCCGGGCATGGGCCTGGGCACCCGTGCAAGCCCGGATCGCCGCCCGGTCCTATCGAATTGTCCTGAGGGTTGGTCATGCAGCAAGTCCGCGTTCTTGTCGTCGACGACTCGGCTCTGGTGAGGCAAATGCTCACCCAGTTGCTGTCATCCGACCCAGCCATCACGGTGGTCGGGGCGGCCCCCGACCCCTATATCGCGCGGGAGATGATCAAAGCCCTGAACCCCGATGTCGTGACGCTCGACATCGAGATGCCCCGCATGGATGGTCTCGCCTTCCTCGAAAAGATCATGACCTTGCGTCCGACGCCGGTGGTGATGGTTTCATCGCTAACGCAAAAGGGCGCTGACACGGCGCTGCGTGCGCTGGAAATGGGCGCGGTCGACTATGTCGCCAAGCCCCTCATCGGCCTTCAGCTGGGGCTTGCCAATCTGCGGGAGGAGTTGGTGGCCAAGGTCCGCCAGGCAGCCCGCGCGCGCGTCCGACCCCTCGGCGAACCAGACGCTCGGCGGTCGGTGGCGGTCGGCGCATTCACGTCCTCGGAGAGGGTGATCGCGGTCGGCGCTTCCACCGGCGGTGTCGAGGCGCTGCAGCGGTTCCTGACCGCCTTTCCAGCCGATGCGCCAGCAATGCTGATCACGCAGCACATGCCGCCGGCGTTCACCGAACGCTTCGCCAGCCGGCTGAATGACTGCTGCGCCGTGACGGTCAGGCAGGCGGAGGACCGGGACCGTGTCCTGCCCGGCCATGTCTATATCGCGCCGGGTGCCCGACATCTCGAACTCGCCCGGTCCGGCGCGGACTACATATGCCGCCTGCACGACCAGGCGCCGGTGTCGGGCCATCGCCCGTCGGTGGATGTGCTGTTCCGGTCTGTCGCGCGGGTCGCCGGCGCCAACGCGGTTGGCATCATCCTGACCGGCATGGGCAGCGACGGCGCGGCCGGCCTGCTGGAGATGCGCAGAGCCGGCGCTTCGACCGTGGGACAGGATGAGGCATCCTGCGTGATCTACGGCATGCCCAAATCCGCTTACGACTGCGGGGCGACGGAAGTCGAAATGCCCATCGAACGGATGCCTCAGCACATCCTGCACCGCTGCAAGGCGACCCAGCAACGTAGCAACCGGGTATGACATGTTCGGATTGAGCAGAATGCGCCGGGCGGCCGCGGCCCGGCGCGCCATTTCCCGGCTGGATACCGGTCTGAGGGCCGAACCTGCCCTGGCTGGTCCGCCGCTAGACAACGCCTCGCTGGAGCCGATGCCAGGGCCGCACGCCG
>DAICYU010000076.1 GCA_027311485.1 Acetobacteraceae bacterium | reverse complement strand
GTCAACCTTTGCCCGGTCGCGGCCCGTCGCAGGTTCTCGGCCAGCGGGGCGCCGGCGCGTACCGCCCAGACGCCGGCCTTGGGCCGCGGGTTGCCCTCCAGCGCTGCGCAATCCCCGGCGGCGAACACGTGCGGGTGGCTGATGCTGTTCAGGGTGGGCGAAATCCGCACACATCCGGCCGGGTCGCAGTCGAGGCCGGATGCCGCGAGGAAGGGTGGCGCCTCGACCCCGGTGGTCCACAACGCGGTCGCGACCGCGATGCTGCTGCCGTCGGACAGCACCAGTTCACCATCGTTCAAAGCCGTGGCGGTCACGCCGCAGATCAATTCGATTCCGGCGTCCGTCAGGGCCTGCCGCACGGCACGCCGAGCGGCGGCGGGTGCTGCGGGGATTGGGTCTGCGGTGGCGGATATGAGCACGAGGCGGAAATACCCGCCGAATCGGGCAGCCAGGGCCAGCACCAGTTCGGCGCCGGCAGGGCCGGCACCGACCACGGCGAACCTGGAATCCGGCGGCAACGTGGCCTCCAGCCGATAAAGCCGGTCGAGGAAGCGGCCGATCGGCTTCACCGGCACGCCGGCATCCTGGGGCATGACCGGCACGCCGCCGACATCGATGGACAGCAGGTCGAACGGCACATCCGGCCGGCCCGGGACGGTGATGGTACGCAGATTGGGATGAATCGCAGTCGCCTCGCCGAGGATCAGCCGGGCATTGGCCATCGTGGCGAGCGGGGCAAGGTCGATATGAGCCTGCTCATGCGTGTATTCGGCGCGGATCAGCCCGGGCAGCATCCCGGAGTAGGGTGTTTCCGGCTCACGCCCGATCAAGGTCAGGCGTACGCCGGGCTCCGGCTGCATGGCAAAGCGACGCAACACCTCGACATGCGCGTGGCCGGCGCCGAGGAGCACGATGTCGGTCTCGATGGGGCGGGACGACTGCATGACAATAGTTTACCCCGGCGATAGCGAGTCATCCCCCGGCATGATGCTCACGAGGGAGTTTGCCGAGGATGTGCGGCAACCCGGGCGCTGTGTCGATGGGCCAGGTGCCGATCGGGCCATTGTTGACAGGACGGGCGCCTATACGCCTGCCGGACCCGGTTTCAACCCGCGGCCGAACCGGTTTATACATCCAGCCCATAAATTACCCCTGCCGCACCCTGGCCGGGGCGCAAAACGGCGGAGGAATTCATGTCTACGCAGGCCTTCAAGGCAGCCCGCGACTTCCTGTTCGCGCATCGCACCGACTACCCCACGGCCCATCGCGACTTCCGCTGGCCCGAGCTGACCCATTTCAACTACGCGCTCGACTGGTTCGACGCCGAACTGGCGCGGACCCACGCCGATGACCTGGCGCTTAAGATCGTCGGGGAGGGCGCCGCGACCCGCACCTTTGCCGAACTGTCCGAGGCGTCCAATCGCGTTGCCAACGGCCTGCGCGCCCTGGGCGTGCAACGTGGCCACCGCATCCTGCTGATGCTGGGCAATGTCGTCCCGCTGTGGGAAACCATGCTGGCCGCCATGAAACTCGGCGCCGTCGTGATCCCCGCCACGACCCTGCTGACGCCATCCGACCTGAAGGACCGGTTCGACCGCGGGCGGGTTCGCCATCTGGTGGCTGCCGCCGCCGATGCCGCCAAGTTCGACGGCCTGGACCCGACCGTCACCCGGATCGCCACCGGTGACGCGCCCGCCGGTTGGCACCGCTACGACACGCTGCTGGAAGCGCCCGCCGCCTTCGCGCCGGACGGGATGACCAAAGCCACCGATCCGCTGCTGCTGTATTTCACCTCCGGCACCACATCGCGCCCCAAGCTGGTGGAGCACAGCCACCAGAGCTACCCGGCCGGTCACCTGATCACGATGTACTGGCTGGGGCTGAAGCCGGGCGACATGCACCTGAACATCTCCTCCCCCGGCTGGGCGAAGCATGCCTATTCCTGCTTCTTCGCCCCATGGAACGCGGCGGCCACGGTGTTCATCGCCAACCAGCCGCGGTTCAACGCGCCCGGCATGCTGGACGCCATCGTGCAGAACAAGGTCACCACGATCTGCGCCCCGCCCACCGTCTGGCGCATGTTCGTGCAGGAGGACCTGGCGCGCTGGCAGACGTCGCTGCGCGAGGTCTGCTCCGCCGGCGAACCCTGCAATCCCGAGGTCATCGAGCACGTCCAGAAGGTCTGGGATCGGACGATCCGCGAGGGATACGGCCAGACCGAAACCACCGTGGTGATCGGCTGCTTCCCGGGCGAAACCGTGCGTCCCGGCTCAATGGGTCAGGAATCGCCCGGCTACCGCATCCGCCTGCTCGACGTCGACGGCAACGATGGCGAGGAGGCCGAGATCTGCATCGAACTCGACCCCATACCCACCGGCCTGATGCTCGGCTACCAGCGCGACGATGGCAGCTTCGCGCCACTCGGTTCCCCGGCCGGGAACCATGTCGCCTATCGCACCGGCGATGTCGGCACCCGCAGCGCCGACGGATATTACACCTACGTCGGCCGGGCCGATGACGTGTTCAAGGCATCCGACTACCGGATCAGCCCGTTCGAACTGGAAAGCGCCCTGATCGAGCACGAGGCGGTTGCCGAGGCCGCGGTGGTGCCGGCGCCGGACCCGGTGCGGATGGCGGTGCCGAAGGCCTATGTCGTGCTGGCCGCGGGCAAGGAGCCGTCACGGGAAACCGCGCTGTCGATCTTTCAGCATCTGCGGGCCACGCTCGCACCGTACAAGCGCGTGCGCAGGATCAGCTTCGGGCCGCTGCCGAAGACGATTTCCGGCAAGATACGCCGTGTGGAGCTGCGTCAGGCCGAAGCGACCATGGCGAGCAAGGGGGAACGGGCCGAAGGGGAATTCCGCGAGGACGATTTCCCGGAACTGGCGGCAAGATAGCCTCCGGCTTGATCGCGTGATTCACGGCCTGTTGGCGTTCCGCCCAGGCCGATCACGCGATAGGCCCGGTCGGGCGGCGGCGTGGACATCGACGGGATCGCGGCCCGGCTGTATCGGAAGATGTGCGTCAGAACCCTTGGGCGGTAGCTGACGCGATGGCGTCCTGGATAAACCGCATGCAGGTTTCCCGGTCGTGCGCCGCCAGCGCCTGCCGAGCCTGGTTGATTTGCTGGGTTACCGGGTTGTCGCTGGGGTTGTTGGTCTGAAACAGCGGCACCGACCGGTCGAGCATGCGCGTCTGCGCCATCTCCAGCGCTTCCTCGGTTTCCCCGTAATGCCCGGTTGCCAAGGCGCCCGCGGCGGCGCGCAGGTATTCTGACGGCTTGCTGCCCTCGGGCAGATCGGGTGTTCGCAGGGCCGGCTGGACTCGATCGTCCTGCGCGTCCGGCGGGGCGGTGACGGGCTGAGCCAGCGCCGTGCCGCCGATTGGCATGGCCACAGGGGCGATGACGAGAGAGATGATGGCAAGCGGGATGGAGAACAGGAAATTACGCATCGGAACCAGTCTCCTGTGGGCGAGTCTGTTACGCAGCATATCCGATGCGGATCCGTATGGCACAGCGTCAATCATGATACCGCGTTTAGCCGGGATCACCGCCAGCGGCGATGGAACCATAGCCACTGGCCGGGATGCTCCTTGATCCAGCCCTCGATGATCGTCGTGATCATCTGCGTCGCGGCCGGCACATCGACCTGCCCGTCCGGTGCTTTGGGCAGCGTGTAGGGACCCTCGGCATGGATCTGGAACCGATGTCCGGGCAGGCGGATGACGCGCACGCCGACCACCGGGCAGTCGAACCGACGGGCCAGCCGGGCAATGGCGGGATTGGCCTTGCAGCGCCGGCCGAAGAAGGTGACGTCGACGCCGCGGGAGAAATGCTGATCGACCAGCATGCCCAGATGCAGGCCGGCTTCCAGGGCGGCGGCCATTTCCAGCGCCGCCTGGGCCCGGGTGCGGATCAGCCGGCCCATCAGCGGCCCGCGCAGACGGGCGATCTCCTTCGCGACCGCCTTGTTGTTGGGCATGCGATACACCACCGCCGAGGGCAGGCCGTGGGCGGCGGCGGCAATCGCCGGAAGTTCCCAGTTGCCGAGATGGGCGGCAAAGCACAGGGCAGGCTTGCCGTCATGCTGCAGCATTTCGAACAGCGGCACGCTGTCGGTCAGGATGCGGCCGGTGTTGGGGCGGTCGATCTCGAAGTCCCAGATGCGCGCCATGTGAACGTATTCGCCGGCGACGCGGCCGAGGTTTTCCCAGGCTTCCCGCAACGTCTGCTCGATCCAGGCCGCGTCCTTGTCCGGGAACGCGGCGCGCAGGTTGGCGCGGCCGATGCGATGCGTGGGCAGCAGCGGACCCAGGCGGCGGGCGATGCCGCCGCACAGGTCCGAAGCCCGGTCCGGATCGGTGCGGCGGAGCAGCCGGAAGGTCCATTTGACCAGTCGCCCGAGGGCGCGGTCACCGTAAAGTGCCAGGCGCGCGGGCATCACCAGACGCATGAGGATCAGAGGTCGATCAGGATCTTGCCGAACACATCCCGCGATTCCAGCCGGTCGATGCCGGCGCGGAAATCGGCCAGGGTATAGACAGTGTCGATCACCGGCCGCACCCCGGAGGCGATGCGGTCCAGCCCGCGGGCCAATGCCGACATCGGCGCACCGAAGGAGCCGGTGATCCTGTACTGCTGCTGAAACAACTGCATCAGGTTGAGGTTGCCGATCGGGCCGGAGGTCGCACCGCAGGTGACGAGCCGCCCGCCGCGCTTCATCGACAGCAGCGATCCCGCCCAGGTGTCGGCGCCGGTATGTTCGAACACCACGTCGACGCCCTTTTTGCCCGTCAGCTTGCGGACAACGCCCTCAAACCGTTCTTCCCGGTAGTTGATGACGTGATCGGCGCCCAGCGCGCGGGCTTTTTCGGCCTTTTCCGCCGAACCGACGGTGGTGATGACGGTGCAGCCGATCGACTTGGCGATGCGAATGGCGATGCTGCCGATGCCGGAGCCGCCGGCGTGGACCAGCAGCCACTCCCCCGGTTCCAGGCGGGCGTTGTCGAACAGCATGTGCTCCACGGTGCCGTAGGCCACGGCGACACAGGCGGCGTCGTGCCAGTCAACGGACTGGGGAATTTTCACGCACAGTCGCGCAGGATGGTTGGTCAGGTCCTGGGCGAAGCCGGAGACATGGAAGCCGCGCACGCCGGCGACATTCTCACACAGGTTGTCCATGCCGCGCCGGCATGCTCGGCAGGTGCCGCAGGTCAGCGCGGAATAGGGCACGACACGGTCGCCCGGCGCCAACGCCGTGACATTGGCGCCGGTGGCGACAACCTCGCACGCGGATTCGGCGCCGACGGTCAGGGGATACAGCCGCTTGGCGAAGGCCATGCCGCGGAAGCCCCAGACGTCGATATGGTTCAGACCGACGGTATGGACGCGAAGCTGGACCTCGTCGGCGGCGGGCGGCGGCGGGGCGTCCGGCTCGGACAGGGCGACCTGCCGGTCGGCGATAAGCTGCAGGGCGCGGATCGTGGACATGGCGTTCTGGGTCCGGTCGGTTGCGATCAGCCCAGTAAGCACGCTGGCGCGGCAGGGCAATCCCCTTGACATGCCGGACCACCGCCGGACAGCCGTATGGATCAGATAATGATGCCGACAAGCAATTTCAGCACCTCGGCGAATGGCAGGAGCAGGAACACAAGCGGCACGGCGGGCAGGCACGCAATGACCGTCACCTGGATCAACTGCCGTCGTCCGGCCGGGAAGACGCTCATGCGCCGGACGATGTCAAAGCTGCTGGCGAGATCGATTAGGGACGACATATCGGGGCTTCCCAACGGCAGCTCGCCCGCCTGCCGGTTCCCGTTGATCCATTTATCGTGGAACAACTGATTATGTCTCTGCACCAGCATGCCGTAGGCCCGGAGGCCTCGCCGCCGGATGCCGGCCAGCAGGGGGACCACGACGAGCAGCGGCCCGAAGATCGCAAGCTCGATGAAAACCAGATAGGTGATCAACAGAGGCGCCATTGAGCGTAACGCTGCGCTGTCCGCGCTTTCAAACACAATGCGGAACGCGAGTTCGGCGGCAAACACGCTGCTGACGGCGAAGGGAAAGATCGACAAGGAGACGTGTGCGACACCCAGGAACCCCAGCCCGCCGGCCATGTCGGCGTGGGTGGCCGACAGGTTCAACGGCAGGCGCGACATCTCCCACAGAAACAGCGTCCAGATCACCAGCCGCCAGACCCATCGGAAGGAGAAGAACTGCACCAGCGGTATGGCCACGAAGTAATACCAGATCCCCGCCGGCGCGAGCCGCACTGTCTGCCCCGTCGCCATCGAGTGCCAGGTTTCGACGTCCAGCCCGCCCCATGTCTCGATGGCAAGGAACCACGCACCGATCAGCGCGCCAATCAGAAACAGGATTTCCGGCAGGGCCGCGTCCCGCCGCCGCCTGACGCGGGCCACTGCGCGCGCGAACGCCGGGTAGTCCTCCGGCCGGACGATATCCGACTGAACGAAGCGCAGGCCGGCCTGGCGGATTTGCGGGCCGACCACGCTCTCGGCGGCGAAGATCAAAGGGACCGCGAGGAAAAAGCGGGCGTAGGTGGCAAAATCCAGCAGGAACGATGATCGCGGTGTCGGTCCGATGACACTGCCCTGCCAGATGGACAGGAGCAGGAGGGGAAGCCAGGTGATCGCGATAAACGCGATGCTGCGGCGGCCGATGCTTGGGCCGCTCCCTTTGATGATTCCGATACGCTGCATCAGGCGATAGGCCGGACCACCGAGTTCGAAAATCGGTTCAAACTGCTGCGCAGGCGCACGGTCAGTCGGTCCTGGATACTCCTGCACGTCCATCGCGCCTTGCCTCCGGCTGGCTTGACGGTGATACCTTCAGCAAAGCTGCGTGGATGTCGCATTGCATTGACATTGGTCAATCCGGAAAATCAGCCGAGGAAATCAACCCGAGATGGTTCCTGGCGCGGTTCTGCCGGCGCGGTGTTGTGGCTCGCCCGTGGCGGCAAAACGGCGGCTGGACCGCGGCCGACCGCTTGTCAGCTACGCAGGCGCCGCATACGGTCGCTTCGGTTTTCAGGAAGGAAACGGGCGCGATGCGAATCCTGGTTATCCAAGGCGCCGGCATGAACATGCGCGGTAAGGTGCAGACCGAGATCTTCGGCACTATGACCCTGGACGATTATAACCAGCACATCCGCAGCTACGCGCGTGAACTGGAGGTCGACGTCGAAATATTCCACTCGAATATAGAAGGCGAGGTCATCAACCGGTTGTACGAGGCCAACGATCAGGGCTTCGACGGCGCGCTGTTCAACCCGGCCGGGTTTTCGCGCGGCTATCCGGCGTTGATCGCGGCGATCAGCCAGGTGCGGTTCCCGGTGGTGGAGGTGCACATCTCCAATCCGGTGCGGCGTGGCCCGGTTTCGGATGTAGCCTCCGTCAGCCTGGGCATGGTCGCCGGGTTCGGGGTGTTCGGGTATTATCTGGGCCTGCGCGGCCTGAAGGACCGGGCGAAATAGTCCGAGTTTTTCAGGTATGCGGAAACGCTGGTCACGAAGCCGCATCGGCCGTTGGCGCAGGTCGCGGGCGCCGCGGCGAGGTGAGTGATCCGGTGTCTTCGCAAGATAGAACTGGCAACTGACGAGTAATGCCCAGTCTCGCGTCCTCGTGATGCGTGGTGGTACGGAAGGCACCGGTAAAGATTGGCTTATCCCTTCCTTGTGACATGGGTTGTCCGACCATGCGCCTTTCCGCACTGCCCACCGCCGCTCTTGCACTGACCTTGGCCGCCATCCCGTTTGCAGCAAGCCATGCGCAGAATGCCGGCTACGGTACCCAGACCGTCGATGAGATGAACAAGCTCTGGGGCCGGCATCCCGGCCTGCGCGCGAATCACGCCAAGGGCGTGGTGGTCGAGGGCACGTTCGTGCCGACACCCGAGGCGGCGAAACTCAGCAAGGCGCGCATTTTTGCGGGCGGCTCGGTGCCGGTCACGGTCCGGTTTTCGGATTCGACCGGCCTGCCAACCATTCCGGACGGAGCGCCCTCGGCGAACCCGCACGGCATGGCCATGGAGTTCAAGCCACCTGGCGGCGACCCGGTTGATGTGGTGACCAATTCGCTGCCGTTCTTCCCGGTCGCCACCGGGGAGGAGTTCCTTGCGTTGCTGCAGGCTGTCGAGGCCAGCGGACCGGGGGCGCCAAAGCCGACGCAGGCCGATCAGTTCGCCGCGGCGCATCCGCAGATGCCGAAGGCCTTCAGCGCGCTGAAGACGCCATCCAGCTTCGCGCGGGAGACCTATAACGGCGTCGATGCGTTCATTTTCGTCAACGCAAAGGGTGAGCGGCAGCCGTTCCGGTTTCGCTTCGTCCCCGAGGCGGGCAACGACTACCTGAGCACGGGTGACGCGGCGAAACAGCCGCCGGATTTTCTCATCGACGAACTGCCCCGGCGCCTGAGCCAGGGCGCAGTCAAGTTCCGCATGATGGCGCAGTTGGCCAATCCCGGTGACCAGACGCGCGATCCGAGCCAGCCATGGCCGGCGGACCGCCGGTTGGTGGATCTGGGGGAGATCACACTGACCAAGGCGGCCGCCGATAACGCGAAGGCGCAGCAGGTTCTGCGTCTGCTGCCGAATCGGTTGGAACCGGGAATTGAGGTGTCGGACGACCCGCTGATCACGTCGCGGGTGCAGGCGTATGTAATTTCCTTCGGGCGCCGGGTGCAGTAACGCGCGACCGGCGCGGGCCGAACCGCGCGGAGCCTTCGACCGCGCAAACGATATCAAGCTGGACGTTTGGCGGTGCGTCCATCTGCACCGAATCGGGTCTGGCGCGCAGGAGGTGCCGCCGAACAGCGGCAGGCCCGGAGACGGGCCGCGCCCGTGGAGCCACGATGCGCTGGTCGGCAGCCGCGCAGCCGTTCCTGCCGCTTGGGCCCACCGCTCTTGAGCAAACAGCGGGACCGGTCGAATATCCAACCGTACGTCCTGGAAGGATAGACCTATGCCCGAAAGCCCGGCCGACACTGCTCGGCTCGCCGACAGTCAGACCCGCCTGCCGTTGAACGGCATCACCGTCCTGGACCTGACGCTGGCACGGGCCGGACCCACCGCCGTGCGGCACTTCGCCGACTGGGGTGCCGACGTGATCCGGATCGAGCCGCCGGCCGGGGAGGGGGAGGATGTCGCCGGCCGCCGTCACGGCTTCGATTTTCAGAATCTGCACCGCAACAAACGTGCGATCACGCTGAACCTGAAAACGCCGGAAGGGCATGCGGCGTTCATGCGGCTCGCCGCGAAGGCGGACGTGATTCTGGAGAACATGCGGGCCAATGTGAAGCACCGGCTGAAGGTGTCCTATGACGACGTGAAGGCGGTGAACCCGCGCATCGTCTATGGCAGTATCTCGGGCTTCGGGCAGGATGGGCCATATGGCGCCCGCGCCGGCGTGGACCAGATCGCCCAAGGCATGGGCGGCCTGATGTCGATCACCGGGGAGCCAGGGCGTGGCCCGATGCGGGTCGGCATCCCGGTTGATGACCTGACCGCCGGCAACCTGCTGGCAATGGGCTGCATGATGGCGCTGTTCGACCGCCAGCGCACCGGGGTCGGCCGCTGGGTCACCACCAGCCTGCTGGAAGCGCAGATCTTCATGCTGGACTTCCAGGCCAGCCGCTGGCTGATGGAAGGCGAGGTCGCTGGCCAGGCCGGCAACGACCACCCCACCGGCATTCCCACCGGTGTGTTCCCGACGAGTGACGGGCACATCAACATCGCCGCCAGCTCCTCCCGCGTCTTCACCCGCTTCTGCGAAGCGATCGGCCGCAAGGACTGGCTGGAAAAGGATGCGTGGAAGACGCAGGTCGGGCGTTCGCAGGACCGCAAGGCGATCAACGCGGCGATCAGCGAGATCACCCGGACCAAGCCGTCCAATCACTGGATCGAATTGTTTGAGGCGAACGGCATCCCCTGCGGCCCGATCAATACCATCGACCAGGTGTTCGCCGATCCGCAGGTCAGGCACCTGAAGATGGCGACGCCGATGCACAGCCCATATGTCGGCGACAAGGAGGTCGTTGCTTCGGCAATCAACATCTCCGGCTTTGGCAAAGAGATCCGCACCTATACGCCGAATGCCGGCGAACATAATGACGAAATCCTGAAAAGTGTCGGCTACACCGACGCGGAGCTGAACGATATGCGCAAGAAAGGAATTATCTGATATGTTACCCGAGCACGCGGTGACCCGCGAATTCGCCGGCGGTAAGATGCTGGCCGCGAAGGACGACGGCATCGGCCTGATCACCTTCAACCAGCCCGAAAAGCGCAATGCCATGTCGATGGAGATGTGGACCGGGCTGGGTGAAATCCTCGACGAATTCAAAGACGACAGCTCGGTCAGCGTCGTCGTGATGACTGGCGCGGGAAACAAGGCATTCGTTTCGGGCGCGGATATCAGCCAGTTTGAAAAGAACCGCAACAGCGCCGACGCGCAGCGGGAATACGACCGCGCCACCGGTGTCGGACGCAACAAGCTGAATGCCTTCACCAAGCCGGTGATCGCCCGCATCCGCGGCTTCTGCATGGGCGGCGGTCTGGCGATCGCGATGGCAACCGACCTGCGCATCGCCTCTTCCGACAGCCAGTTCGGCATCCCGGCCGCTCGGCTGTCGATCGCCTATGCCCCGGAAGCGGTGCGGCGGCTGATCGATCTGGTCGGCCCGGCGCATGCGCGCATGATCCTGTACACCGCCAAACGTATTGACGCGGCTGAGGCGGAGCGTATCGGTCTGATCAACCGCAAGACGACCGAAGATGACCTGAACGACGTCGTGCTGGATATCGCCCGCAGCATCGCCGACAACGCACCGCTGTCCGTGGCGGCGTCCAAGCTGACGATCAATGAATTGCTGAAGGACGAAAGCCAGCGTGACATGGCCGCGGTGCAGCGGCAGGTGGAGATCTGCTTCAACAGCGCCGACTACAAGGAAGGCCGCACGGCGTTCATGGAAAAGCGCCCGCCGCGGTTCACCGGGCGCTAAAACCCGATCGACCGGGCCTGGGCCGGGTGACGGCATCGATCATGCCGTCACCGGTCGTGCGCGGGCGCGCGGTGCTGGTCGCTCAGAGGCGCGGGGCGCCAAAACTTCAACAGTGCAGGCGTTTGCGCTTTGCATCCGCGCCATCGCACGTGCGCCGATACATGCGATGGCCAGCCTTATACGCCGGGTCGTGTGATGTTGCGGCGCCGAATCGGGGCTAGGTTCCGCCGCCGCCGCTGCCGCCGCCAACGGCGCGAGGAACATACAGCAGCTTGCCGTCGCAGGCGCTGCCCGAGCCTTCGATCGCCGCGTAGATATACTCCCCGGCGGCTGTGCCGGTGATCGCGGCGGTCCGGCCCGCGCCACCGACCTCCTTGGCATTCATTTTGAAGGTGCCGTCCTTCTGCACCGTACCTTTCAGCGTCGCGATATGCCTCATGTTATCCCAGCCGACAAAACCCTCTAGCGTATGGTCCGGCTGGACCACGATATGCCAGTCGAGGCCTGGGCATTTGTCGATGCGCCCAGTGTGGAAGGCATACAGCGATCCGGATGCCGGCACTTTCTGCTGTGCAATGGCTGGCGTGCATGCCAGCGCGCCGGCAAGAGCG
>DAICYU010000769.1 GCA_027311485.1 Acetobacteraceae bacterium | reverse complement strand
CGAACTGGGCTCCAATGGCAATCCAGGGAGTTGGACAAATGTCTTCAACGCCAACACCGCGTACTCGGTCGTGGGCACGGGGGACTTCAACGGTGACGGGATAACCGATATCCTGTATCGCAACTCAAGCACCGGCGACATGGGTTACTTGGCCATGGGGAAGGGCGGCACCAGCTTCACCTGGGCGGGCTTCGGCGGGACATCAACCGCATGGAGCGTCGTCGGAACCGGAGACTACACGGGTAACGGCGTTTCCGATATCCTGTTCCGAAACAACACGACCGGAGATACCGGATATCTTGCGCCCGGCATAAATGGTGCCTCAAACACTTGGTATGAACTCGGTGTGACGTCCACGGCCTATTCGATTATATCGTCACCAACTTACGGTTAGCCCGCGTAGCGGGTATCATCGGTGATCGGTAAGACCGTTGCGCGAGGGGCTGGTTATTGCCCCCCGTACAATCCCAACGCATTCTCCAGGAAAAACCCCTTGCGCTTGTCATCGGCGACAGGCATCGGCAGCACATGGGTCGGATCGTCGTAATCCCAATGCGGATAATCCGTCGCGAACAACAGCCGGTTCCAGCCAATCCATTCAATGGCGTCCAGCACATGCGCACGATGTGCAGGCTCTTCCATTGGCTGAGTCGTCAGCCATACCTGCTGCCGGATATACTCGGATGGCGCCTGCCGGAGGTGCGGTGTTTCGACTTTCAGCCGGCGCCATAATTTGTCCAGCCGCCAGGCCAGCGATGGAACCCAGGCGAACCCAGCTTCGATCAGCGCCAGGCGAAAGCCCGGTACCCGCTCGAACACGCCTTCCACGACCATTGATGTCAGGAACGCTTGGCTCGACTGCGCATGCCCCACCATGTCTTCAATGTAGTAGGATGGCCAACCGGCGCCGCTGGCCGGATAGCCGCCGAACCCGAACGCGTGCACGCCGACCGGAAGCCTCGCTGCCGTCGCGGCCTCATACACTTTCCAGTAGCGTTTCTGGCCGGGCGGCTCACTCGTGCGGCTCAGCATCAAGACCTGCACGAAATGCGGGTTGCCTGCATATCGCTCGATCTCGGCCACTGCCGCGTCCGCATCCTCGTAAGGCACCACGATGGACCCGCGCAGCCGCGGCTCCGGCACCAGCCACTCATGCAACTGCCACTCATTCATCGCATGGCAGACAGCGGCGCCGAACTCCCGGTTCTGGAAGCTTTGGCCATTATCGCCGGTGGCGTTTAGGATGCCCAGCACTGTGTTGTTGGGATCCAGCAGCTGTTGCCGCATGAATGCCAGGGAGCCGCCTGGCCGCCCGCCTTCCGGTGGCCAGGCATCGCGGCGGGCCGCGTTCGGCTGCCCCTTTGGATAGGCCGGCCCCGCCTGGTATGCCTGTCGCGGGCGCGAGCCGAACATTGCCATGTGCTCGATCCAGCGTGTGGACAGATACGGATGCAGGTCCTTGTCGCTGTTCCGCTGCGGGTGGATATCGCAATCAGCGGTGGCCAGCTTGGAACTGCCAGCCGGCAAAACCGGTAAGCGAGGCGAAACCTGGACGTTCATGGCACCATCTCCGTCAAACGGGGGTAGGTAGCGCGCGGATTGTCGATCATGATTTTGCGCACCATCGACCGCGACAGGCCAGCAGGAAGTACGTCCTCCCCATCGAACTGCCAATGTGGATAATCGGTCGAGAACAGGAGAAGTTCATCCGAGTCCATGTGCTCCATCAACTTCTGGAACATCGCCTCGGACGGTGGTCCGTCACAGGGCTGGATCGTGAGCCGCACGTTGGACTTGACAATCTCCGCCGGCGCGCGATCGACCCATGGAATTTCCATCCGCAGGCCGCGCCAGAACTTGGTCAACCGCCACAGATGCGCCGGTAGCCAAGTGAACCCGGATTCCAGCAGTACCACCTTCAGATCAGGAAACTTGGTGAAAACGCCCTCGCAGATCAGTGACGACAGCGCTTGC
>DAICYU010000768.1:287-1979 GCA_027311485.1 Acetobacteraceae bacterium | reverse complement strand
ATGCCCAAGCCTGTTTCCGCACGACCGCGGCCAACCCACTACCTGTCCGGCGATGCCGACCGGGTCCGCTTCGCCCGGCGATCGTTCCCCCGACGCATGGTGCGTGTTCTGCTCGTGCTCTCCTGCCTGGGTGGCATAGCGGCAGGCGCGGGGGTGTGCGCCGCGCTTCTGGTAGTGAACCGCACGCCGCGCGAATGGGCCCCCTTTGTCATCAAGCGCGCCTATGGCCACCGCCATTTCATTGAGGAGACAGGCAGCCTGATCGCATGGTGGCTGCGATACACCGACCGGATGCAGCCAGCCGAGCCATTTAGCCTACCTGAAAGCCTGGGCGCGTCGGAGCAACGATCCGGGCCGGCACCGGACGGCCGGGTCATTCCCGTGAATACAATAGCCGCCTTTCTGGGCGCCATCGCCAATGCGCAGCCGGGTGACGTCATCCAGTTGGCGCCCGGACGTTATCCGTACATGGGATATGCCATTCATGTGAACCGGCCTGGCACCGCCACCCAACCGATCATCGTCCGCGCAGCCCACCTGGGCGATGCGACCATCGAGTCCAACGGGCCGGTTGCCTTCAACGTAGAGGCGCCTTTCTGGCGGTTTGAGAACCTGGTGATGCGCGGTACGTGCTACAACGCCGGCGATTGCGAGCATGCATTCCATGTCGTGGCCGGCGCCACAGACCTGGTTATCCGCAACAACCGGCTGGGCGACTATAACGCGGCGATCAAGATCAACGGTGAGGGGAACAAGTGGCCCGACCGCGGCCTGGTCGAGGGCAACAGCCTGATCAACACTTTCGCGCGTGAAACCGAACATCCGATCACGCCAATCGACATGGTCGGCGCCAGCCACTGGATCATCCGCGGCAACATCATCGCCGATTTCGCGCGCTCCTACGCCGGCGGTGCGACCTACGGCGCCTTCGCCAAGGGCGCGGGTGAGGACACGGTGTTTGAGCGGAACCTGATCATCGGCGAATGGAAACTGCGCCATGTCGCCAGCCCGCAGGTCGGGCTCTCCCTGGGCGGGGGCGGCTCCGGCGAGGTGTACCGCCGGGACCTGGGACACACAAAGTTTGAACAGATTGGCGGCATCATCCGCGATAATCTGATCGTCAGTTGCAACGATGACGGGATCTACCTGAACGCCGCCGCGCGATCGCTGGTCGAGCATAACACCTTGCTGGACACCGCCGGCATCGATGCCCGGTTCGTGCAAACCTCGGCCACGGTGACGGACAACCTGGTTGACGGAGTCATCCGCACCCGTGACGGCGCAATCCTCAACGCATGGCACAACGCCCAACCATTTCTGCTCGGCCTTTTCGTCGGCTGGCATCCGCAACGCGGCTATTTCACCGATCCTGCGGCGCTGGACCTGTCATGGCGGTCGCAGCCGCCCGAAGCCGACGCAAGTGACTCCCAGGAGCTGGATTTCTGCGGCCAGCCGCGCGGGCCGCATCCGCGGGTCGGCGCTTTCAACGACTACGCGGCCTGCCTGGCACCGCGGTAGCTCAACCGACCAGCAGGCGGGCCGCCAGCGCGTCCCACTCGGCGTCCAGGCTGCCGGTCTCGGGTGACAGCCCGGCGCGATTGTACCAGTAGCGGGCGTTGGCCGCATCGGGCTCCTTGCGGTGCAGATAGGCATGAACCGCCGCCCCGTCCGCACCCGGATCGGCCTGGGCAC
>DAICYU010000768.1:0-277 GCA_027311485.1 Acetobacteraceae bacterium | reverse complement strand
GCGTGCGCCTTGTCCCAGTCGCCCTTCGCATCCCACCACAGCGCCTGCAACGGCAACGACAGCCCCGCTGGCGGCGCGGGCTGATCGTCCGTCGTTCGGCGCAGCGTGGCGGCATCCATCGGCGTCAGGCCGCCTGCGCCGGCAGCAGCAGCCGCTGCAGCTTGCGCACGGCACTGTCCGGTGTCGTCAGCACCGTCTTGCCACTGGCCGCCGCCACGGCGCCTGCGGCCTGGGACAGGCTGAACTGCGCCAGGGCAATGACATCGCATCCGGTCAG
>DAICYU010000767.1 GCA_027311485.1 Acetobacteraceae bacterium | reverse complement strand
GTTGCCGATGCTCCTGGAATGGCTGCTGCTACTCGGAATAACCGGTCTGATCAGCGGCGGCATCTGGGTGCAATTCACCTGGAAAACCCAGCAGAACAGGATCCAACATGGATAACGAACGCAAAGGCGACAGGGTCAACGAGGCCAGAGCCGCCTATGCAGCCCGCCGGCAGGCATTTCGCCAGGCGGCGGACCGGCCCGGAAAAGATGGCTCACCGCAGGCAGTCGAGGCGACGCTGGCAAGCATTTCCGAGGAGGTCACGGCCGAGGCCATTGAACGGCGGCGTGAAAAGGGCACGGCACGCTGAGCAGGTGTCGCGAACTACGTGCGTGCCGAAATTTCAACCAGGAGAAGCCGAACATGCTGCCGGAACATACCCAAGAAAGCCGTGCGGACCTTGGCGCTGCGGCCGTACAGGAGATGGCGCGGTACGGCATTCAATGCGCCCAGATCAATCATTTTTTCTATGGCGGCTTTCGCTACACAAACCTGAAGGACGCGATTGCCGAAGCGCAGCGTCATCCACTGAAAGCTTGATCTGGCAGCCTGATCGCGCAGGATAGCAAGCGGCACCGCAGCCGGCGTTACGGCTGCGGATTGAGGTAATGTGATCGACAGCGCGTCCGGTGCGACGGCCAACCGTACGGTGGCGCCCGCCGCATCGTGCCGCAAGCCGTTCAGCCTTTGGCGAACGTGTCCTGGGATGTCCCGTCATCCAACTCGTCGATGAAGCGAGCGATCACGTCCAGGCCCTTGCGCCAGAATGCCGGGTCGGTTGCATCCAGCCCGAACGGGGCCAGCAGTTCCTTGTGCCGCTTGGTGCCGCCGGCGCGCAGCATGTCCATATACTTTGCCTGAAAGCCCGGATGGCCGTCCTGGAACACCGAATACAAGGCGTTTACCAGGCAATCACCGAACGCGTAGGCATAGACGTAGAACGGTGAGTGGACGAAGTGCGGCACATACGACCAGAACACGCTGTAGTCCGGGGTGAATTCGAACGCCGGCCCCAGGCTCTCCGTTTGCACCTGCATCCATAGTTCGCCGATGCGCTCCGGCATCAGTTCGCCCGACCGGCGTTCGTCGTGCAGCAGCGTCTCGAACTGGTAGAAGGCGATCTGGCGGACGACGGTGTTCAGCATATCCTCGGTCTTGGCCGCCAGCATGGTCCGCCGCTGCGCCGGGCTGGCCGCGTTCAGCAGCGATTGGAATGTCAGCATTTCCCCGAACACGCTGGCGGTTTCTGCCAGCGTGAGCGGGGTGCCGGACATCAGATAGCCCTGCCGGGCGGCGACCACCTGATGCACGCCATGGCCGAGTTCGTGCGCCAGCGTCATCACGTCCCGCGTCTTGCCGTGATAGTTCAGCAGCAAGTACGGATGAGCGCTGGGAACCGTCGGGTGCGCGAAGGCGCCACCGGCCTTGCCCGGTTTCAGGCGGGCATCGATCCAGGGCTGGTCGAAAAAGCGTTTGCCGACCGACGCCAGTTCCGGACTGAACGCGGCATAGGCATCCAGCACACGCTCCCGCGCTTCGGGCCATTCGATCCGCCGGTCATCGTCATCCGGCAGCGGGGCGTTGCGATCCCAATGTTGCAGCTTTGGCAGGCCGAGCCACTTGGCCTTCATCAGGTAGTAGCGGTGCGACAGGCGGGGGTAGGCGTCGCGCACCGCGGTCACCAGTGCATCGACGACCTCATCCTCCACCATGTTGGACCGGTTCCGGTAGCTGCCCGGCCGGGGATAGTGGCGCCACGTGTCCTCGATCTCCTTGTCCTTGGCCAGGGTATTGGTGATCAGCGAGAACAGCCGGATATGTTTGCCGAAGGTGGAGCCGATTGCCTTGCCGGCGGCTTCGCGGACCGACCGGTCACGGTCGGACAGCCGGTTCAATGTGTCGCTGACGGTCAGTTCCTCTCCGTTCAGCGGGACGCGCATCGCGGCGACGGTTTCATCGAACAGGCGGACCCAGGCGGCGCTGGCGG
>DAICYU010000766.1 GCA_027311485.1 Acetobacteraceae bacterium | reverse complement strand
ACGCTGCGGCGCGAGGACGGCAGCCTGGAGCGATTCCCGTGCAACGGCAGCCCGCTGATCCTGCCGCCACAGCCGCAGGGCCGGCATGACCTGCTGAATGAGGACCGGCCGGAGCAGGTCTGCCACCTGATCATTGCCCCCGAGGGCTGCTACCTGCCGCCTGCGCTGCGGACCGGGGCGCGCCGCTTCGGCATCGCCACTCATCTTTATAGCCTGCGCTCCTCGGGCGATCAGGGCGTTGGCGACTTCACCACCCTGACCCGCCTCGCAACACACGCGGCGAAGGCCGGCGCTGTCATGATCGGCCTGAACCCGCTGCATGCCCTGCTCCCGCATGACCGGCGGCGCGTCAGCCCATACCATCCCTCCGACCGGCGGTTCCTGGACCCGGTTTATATCGATGTTTCCGGCTTTGCTGGCGGTGCCGGCTTCGCGTCCACAGTTGGCTCTGTCGATTACGCCGCAGTGTGGGCACACAAGCGGGCGGTGCTGGAGCGGATCGTCGAGCCGATGGATGCGATGCCGGAAGCGCTGCGGCGCTTTGCCACATTCGGGGCGATCGCCGATACCATTGGCCACTCCGACTGGCGCAATTGGCCGGCCGTCCTCCGTCATCCGGCTGATCCGGGCGTGGCACGGTTTGCCGAACAGCATCGGGATGCCGTCGCATTCCATGCCTTCGCGCAAACATTGGCAGAGCGGCAGCTTGCCCAGGCCGCAGCGTGCGCGGCGCGCGACGGGTTGACCTTGGGTTTCTACCGCGACTTGGCGGTCGGGGCCGCACCGGACGGGGCCGAAGCCTGGGCGGCGCAGGATACGTTGATGTTCGGCGTCTCGGTCGGGGCGCCGCCCGACCCATTCTCAGCCGCCGGGCAGGTCTGGAGCCTGCCGCCGCCGGATCCGGTCGCGATGCGCCGTGACGGCTATGCGGCATTCGACGAACTGCTAACCGCCAACATGCGCCACGCCGGCGCGCTGCGGATCGATCATGTCATGGGCCTGCGCCGGTTGTTCATCGTGCCGGACGGGGCCGATGCGGGGGCCGGCGCGTATGTTTCCTATCCGGTCGATGACCTGTTGGCCGTCGCCGCCTTGCGCAGCCAGCAAGCGCGCTGCCTGGTGGTGGGCGAGGACCTTGGCACCGTGCCGGAAGGCATGGCAGAGGCGCTTGCGGCAAGCAACATCCTATCCTACCGCGTGCTGTGGTTTGAACGCCGGGGCGGAAAACTGCGCCACCCGTCGGAATGGCGCCGGCTGGCCGCTGCCTGCGTTTCGACGCACGATCTGCCGACGCTCGCCGGTTGGTGGGTGGGCGCGGACATCGACGAAAAGCATCATTTGTCCCTGCTGGACGATGCAGGCGCCGACCACGCCCGGACCAACCGGCTGGCGGAAAAGGCCGAACTGATCGCGCTGTTGCAGGAGGAGGCGTTACTGGATCAGGACGTGGACCTGTGGGCGCCACTGCCGGATTTCGTCGCCGCCGCAGTGCATGGCTTCGTCTCCGCCACCCCGTCCCTGCTGGCGCTGGTGCAGGCGGACGATCTGGCCGGGGAGTTGCTGGCGGTCAACCTGCCAGGGACCGACCGTGAACGGCCGAACTGGCAGCGGCGGCTGACACCGGATGTGACGGCGCTTCTGGATACCAAGCTGGCGCGGGCCATTTTGGACGCTCTGCACGCCAGGAAACAACCGTCGAACATTGATTTGCCATAGACCCATCCCTAGTGTCCGCGGATGCACACGAGAATTCAATCCGGGCGCCTGGGATCATGAGTGATCTTTTCGCGCCCGCCGGAGGCTGGCGGGTCCGTATCCTTGATCTGTCCGGCGGCGCACAGGACAACGTCACTGAGGAAATCGGCGGTTTCGATACCCTGATGCATGCAAATGCGTTCGCGCGCCGTTACGTTCGCGATTCAGTTGAGCGCTGTCGGGCACCGGGCATGTCGGCGAAGGACGTGCTGGAGGCATGGTTCGCGTTCGGTGAAGATGCC
>DAICYU010000765.1 GCA_027311485.1 Acetobacteraceae bacterium | reverse complement strand
GGTGCGATCATCAGCTTCGGCGGCCGGATAATGGGTGCAGGCCAGCCTAAGTACGTCAACGGTCCTGACACTGTGGCGTTTTCCAAGCGTCGCAACCTTTATGGCCTGAATCTGGCCCGCGACGGGGTGCGTAACGGCGCTGCGCTGATTGTGGTGGAAGGATACATGGACGTCATCGCCGTCTCTCAGTCTGGATTCAGCGGCGCGGTGGCGCCGCTTGGCACGGCGCTGACGGCGGAGCAACTGGACATGCTGTGGCAGATCTCGCCTGTACCGGTGCTGTGCTTCGATGGTGATTCCGCCGGTGCCCGGGCCGCGTCCCGTGCCATGGAACTCGCTTTGCCGATGCTGACCCCTGACCGGTCGCTCAAATTTGCCACCCTGCCGACCGGGGAGGATCCCGACAGTTTGGTGCGGAAGGGTGGTGTGGGCGCCTTCCAGGCTGTGCTGGATGTGGCACGCCCGCCAGCTGATGCCTTGTACGATATGCTTCGCGGCGAAACGGGCGCGGCCTCTCCAGAGCAGCGTGCGACGCTGCGGACGCGCCTGATTGAAGCCAGTGGTCGCATCGCCGATAAGGCGCTTGCTGCGGAATATCGCAGTGTGATGCTGGATCGCTTTTTTGCAGCCCGCGCGCGTCCAAAGCGTAACGAACGCACCGGTCGGGCGTTGGTATCGGGGCCGCGCGTGCCGCGTCCGATGCCGCATCGGGATGGCGTCGATGCCGAGCGCGCCCGTATCCTGGCTGCCATTCTGCTACGACACCCGTTCCTGTTGCATGATGTCGCCCAGGCGTTCAACACGCTCTCTGTTCCACCTGAGCTGGCCCGGCTGCGGGAAGCCATGGAAGAATGGGCAGATAGCGCGGAAACCCTTGACTCCACTGCGTTGATCAACCACCTCACGAATTCTGGATTTCACACGAGCCTGGAACAGGTTCTGGCTGGCGCGCCGATGCCGTTGCCGGCCTGCGCTTTGTCGCAGGCAATGCCGGCCGAGGCGGAAGCGGGATGGTGGCATATTTTTGGTTTTCTGAACGTAGAGCATTTGCGAGAGGAAGTTGCCCTGGCAGAAGCCGATGCCGCGCAAAACCTGACACCGGACACGCAACGGCGGCTGTTGGCGCTACGCCAAGCGTACAACAGGATTCACAGCGGTGAGATCGATGGCGCTGGCTACCTCGATGCGTGAGACAGCAATACGCAATAATGAGAGGGCCGCGGCGCGTGCCGGCCGCTGCCCGACGGACGAAGGAGAGCACTGAGCGATGGCCACGAAACCTATGGTCGCTGGCGAAACCGCTACGGCGGAACAGGATGTCGAGACCACCCTGCTGGATGTGCAGACGGCAGCGGTGAAGCGGCTGATCGCCAAGGGCAAGGAGCGGGGCTACATCACATTTGACGAGCTCAACGCGATCCTGCCGCCGGATCAGAACAGCTCCGAACAGATCGAAGACGTGATGGCCAATTTCTCCGAAATGGGTATTCAGGTCGTCGAGTCCGAGGAGAACGAGGAAGGCGAGCCGGCGGTCGCCAAGGTCGAGAAGACCGAGGAGTCCGAGGAAGAAGAGCAGACCGGCAATGTCGATGAGGCCAGCCTGGGCCGTACCGACGATCCGGTTCGTATGTACCTTCGCGAGATGGGCAGCGTCGAACTGCTGTCGCGTGAGGGCGAGATCGCTATCGCCAAGCGGATCGAAGCTGGCCGCGACATGATGATCAACGGGCTGTGCGAAAGCCCGCTGACGTTTGCCGCGATCATCACTTGGCACGACCAGCTCAAGGCCGGCCGTATGTTGCTTCGCGACATCATCGACCTGGAAGCGACCGACGGCGCTGGCGCCGCGGTCGCAGACGGGGTTGTTGACGGACCGGCCGAAGGGGCTGACGGCTTTGCTGCGAACGACGACATCGACCCCGAGGATGACGAGGGCGGCCCTAGCATGTCGTTGTCGGCCTTGGAGGAGAAGCTAAAGCCCGAGGTACTGGCGAATTTCG
>DAICYU010000764.1 GCA_027311485.1 Acetobacteraceae bacterium | reverse complement strand
ATTGATGTCACGCAGCCGCCGCTCGAACGGCAGCTTGTCGAAGATCGCCGTCGATCCGGCCTCGTGATAGACCTGATGGCAGATATCCCGCGCAGCGTGGATGGCATAGGTCGCCGCCTGCCGGATCTGAATTTTGTGATGCAGGCTCAATTCACCCGTCCGGCTCACATCGTTCCAGGCATTTTCCAAGGCCAGGTGCAGCCCGGCCCGAGCCGCTTTCCACGTTGCGTCGGCATGGCCGATGATGTTCTGCACCGCCTGGTTGTCACGCAGCTTTTCGGCCGACCAAGCCTGGCTTTTGGTTCGCACCAGCTCGATCACCGAATCCAGCATCGCGCGCGCCACGCCCAGCGCCACACTGGCAAACCCGCCGGCGTACAGTTGCATCGACTGGAACGAATATAGCGCCCCGTGCTCCCGCCGCTCCGGCTCATACTCGCGGGTCAAAGCGTGGGCGTCGTCAACGAACAGGTTCTCGATCGTATAGTTGTCGCTGCCGGTGCCGCGCAGCCCCATCACCTGCCACACGTCATCGATCCGCGCCTGCCCGCGCGGGAACAGGAAGGTCCGCTCCCACGCTTTGCCGCTCGGATGCCGGATCGGGCTGCCATCCGCCTCGAACGTCGGGCACATGGCGCCGAGCCAGGTGGAATGGCGCGAGCCGCTGGCAAAGGTCCAGGTGCCGGTCACGCGCCAGCCGCCCTCGGCGCGGATCGCCCGCGCGCCCGGCCCCTGCCCCCAGGCCAGCACATCACGCGGATGGCCCCAGACCTCCATCGCGACCGGTGGCGACACATACGCCGACGCCATGGAACAACCGGACCCCTGGTTCATGCACCACGCCGCCGAGGCGTCGCCCTCGGCAATGGCCTCAATGCACTGGACGTACTCGACCGGCTTCAGCTCAGCCCCGCCATAGGCCCGCGGCAACAACAGCTTGAACAACCGCGCCTCGTGCATGGCGTCCAACACATCCGAAGGCAGCTCACGTGCTGCGTCGATCCGGCCCGCGGCCGACCGCAGCAGCGGAATCAATGACCGCGCCCGTGCCAGACATGCCGCGGCGCTGTCGTCCTGGAGGGAAAATGCGCCCGCTCCGGCCAGGTCATCCATGCGAACCGTTCCCTTGGTTTTATCGTATTGTGCCGGCAATATAGCCTCGCGTTCGGCACCGAAGCCACACCCTCTGGGCGAAATTGACATACCAGCAGGGTTCCCGCAATACTCCCAAGTAACCGTAAATCGCGGACTGGGAGACGCCGATGAAGCTGATGTGGTTCCACCTGATGCCGTATACCGAGTTGCCGGACGATTTCCGCGACGCCAATCCATCAGTCTGGGTCGATATCCATTCATCGCTGTTCGACCCGAAGCGCGCGCATTTAATGTACAACGATTTCATGGATGAACTGGAATACGCGGCGGAGTGCGGCTTCGACGCCGTCTGCGTGAATGAGCATCATTCGAACGGCTACGGCCTGATGCCTTCGCCCAACCTGATCGCGTCCTCGCTCGCTCGGCGGACCCGGGATGCGGCGATCTGCGTCATGGGGAACTCCCTGGCGCTGTACAATCCGCCCACCCGCGTGGCGGAGGAATTCGCCATGATCGACTGTATTTCCGGCGGCCGTCTGATCGCCGGCTTTCCGGTCGGCACACCGATGGACACCTGCTACGCTTACGGCACCAACCCAAGCCAACTGCGGCAGCGCTATCACGAAGCGCATGACCTGGTCGTGCGTGCATGGACCGAGAAGGAGACGTTCGCCTTCAACGGCCGCTTCAACCAGCAGCGCTATGTCAACATCTGGCCGCGCCCGGTGCAGAATCCGCATCCGCCCATCTGGGTGCCCGGCGGTGGTTCGGTGGAGACCTGGCAGTGGTGCGCCGAGATGAGCTACGTCTACTGCTATCTTTCCTACTATGGCTACAAGGCCGGCAGAGCCACCATGGACGGATTCTGGAAAGAAATGGACCGGCTGGGGAAAGACCGGAATCCATACCAGGCCGGATTCC
>DAICYU010000763.1 GCA_027311485.1 Acetobacteraceae bacterium | reverse complement strand
ACATCTGGGGTTTCGACGGGAAGAAATTCTCGCAGGCCGAACCAATCCGCCTCGCCCTGGGTGAGCGGGTGCGCTTCACGCTCGTCAACGATACGATGATGGAGCACCCGATCCATCTGCACGGTCTGTGGAGCGAGTTGGAAAATGGCCAGGACGAGTATCGCCCTTACAAACACACCATCATCGTCCAGCCGGGCAGCAAGCTGAGCTACTTGGTGACAGCGGATGAACCCGGAATGTGGGCGTATCACTGCCACCTGTTGTATCACATGGAAATGGGCATGATGCGGACGGTATTTGTCGCGTGAGGCTGCACTATGCGACGATCCTCCTCGCCACAGCATCCGCCGCGCATGCGCAGACTCCGCCCGCGCCGGCCACCGTCAGCCTGGGCGGATTGCAATATTACGGCACTGCACTACCAGTTATGGACGATCCGTTCCTGACCCATGTTCTGATCGAACAGGCAGAAGCCCGCATCGGCGGCTCCGGCGCGCAATTCCGCTACGATGGCCAAGCCTGGGCCGGCACCGATACCAACAAGCTCTGGATCAAATCCGAGGGCTTGATCGGGCAGAACGGCGGCTTTGGCGACGGCCAGCACGAGATTCTTTACGACAGGGCCGTCTCAACGTTCATCGATGTGCAAGGCGGCATACGTGTGGACCTGGATAACGGCCCAACCCGCACATGGGCGGCGTTCGGCGTACAGGGCCTGTCCGTCTATTTCTTCGACGTGGAGGCAACCGGCTATGTCAGCGATCGCGGGCGGTTCGCAGCGCGGCTGAAGGGATCTTACGACCTGCTGCTGACCAACCGGCTGATTCTGCAACCCGAAATCGAAGCCAATTTCTACACCAAGGCCGATCTGCAACGCGCCGCCGGCTCCGGTCTGTCTGACGTGGATGCCGGAATCCGGCTGCGCTACGAAATCACCCGCAAAATCGCGCCCTATGTCGGCCTGTCTTACGCCGGCTATTTCGGACAGGCGCAGCATCTAGCTCGCAATCTCGGCGACCGGGTTCAGGACGTACGCTTCACCATCGGTGTGCGATCTTGGTTCTGAATGCGTCTCCAGTCACCACGATCCGGCATGTCGGATTAACAGAAGGCCCATCCCCATGATCATCCGTCACGCACTCCTCGCCTCCGTCATCACTGGCCTATACGGTGGCATCGCCCTCGCGCAATCGACGGCGGCGCCCTCATCGGCCCAGACCATGCAGCCGATGGGCAACATGCCCGGCATGGGTAGCATGTCGACGGCCGACATGAACACCATGATGAAGCAGTGCGCGCAGATGAAGGCGCAAATGAAGGCGGGCATGAAGATGACGCCGGACATGCAGCCGATGATGGATCGCTGCGAAAAGATGGATCGCAGCATGGGTGCCACCAAGGCGCCGGACGATACGCTGTCGCGTTGATGTGATCAGCCGGTTATCGGCCCCGCTTCGCAGAAACCGGCGGAGCAGAGCTGGCTCTTGCAGACGTCGTGCCGACACTGCGCCCACCGCCGGCCTGAAGATCGACAAGTATGGGGCAATCCGGTGCATCGTCGCCCTGGCAGCGGTCAGCGAGCGCCTTCAGAGTTGCCCTCGTCGCTTCCATTTCCGCGATGCGTATTGTCAGCTCCCGGACATGGATGAGATCAATACGCTTCTCTGGCGCTTACGCCCGATGCCGCGGTAGCTTCTCCGATCACCGTGTTCGCCCCCATCCCGTGATGAGGGCTGCGCAGAAAACTTTTATCAAGTCATCGGCATTCCTGTCGCCGCAGGCGTGCTTTATCCCGCCTTCCCGCATACTGCTCAGCCCGGTGGTCGCCGCATTGGCCATCACGCTGAGTTCGGTGTCTGTCATCGGCAATGCGCTGCGTTTGCGAGCTCTGAAACTCTAGGATTTGCAGCGATAGACGGACTCTGTCGCCGTCGGTTGCGGCACCGCAAAAGTTGTGGGGATTCCCTGTCCCCACAAACTTTTTCGTTTTGCTCGAAATACCTGCAATGAATCACGCTCAC
>DAICYU010000762.1 GCA_027311485.1 Acetobacteraceae bacterium | reverse complement strand
ACGGTACCTTGGCATCAGCGCCGCCGTCGGCGGTCTGTCCTGCCTGGTCCTGGTGCCGGCATTCGATCTGAAAGGCGCGGCGCTGGCGACGTTGCTGGCGGAAGTCAGCCTGCTGGTGCTGCACATCGACGGCACGGCGCGCTTCATCGAAGGAATCAGCGTTTCCGACACGTTGCGTATCGGCACATTCATGGCGTCCCTGCGGCAATTGCTGCACGGGCGATATTCGGAGTCCTAGGATATGCACTGCTTCCGGCACCGCATGCCCGCCCTGTTGTTCAGTCTGGCCATACTCATGGGCCTCAGTACCGCCGTTGGTGCCGCTGAAAACCGGCTGACCCGGTCTGTTGACCCGGGGAGCTTCGCCGGCGGGCTGGGGGTTAACGTCAATTTCAGTGGCGGCCACCGCCGGGACATCGAGCATATCGCCGCGGCGGGCTTCCGGGTTGTTCGCGCCGACCTGCTGTGGGCGGACATCGAAACCGAATACGGCCGCTATGACTGGCGCGGACCGGATGAACTCGTCCGCGAACTGCGCGAAAACCATCTGGTTCCACTGCTGATCCTCGCCTACTCCAACCCGCTATATGCGCCGCGTGTCTTCGGGCGTCCGGCAAGCCCTTCACTGGCCTATGCAGCGCCGGACAAGGGCCGGGCCCGAGCGGCATACATGGCCTTTGTCCGGGCTGCCGCGCGCCGCTACGGCAACCATGTCGTGTGGGAGGTCTGGAACGAACCGGATCAGAATTTCGGTGCGCCGATCAACCTGCGCAGCTATGTCGGCTTTGCTCAGGAAGCGTGCCACCAACTGCGCGGGATTGCGCCGGACGCAACCGTGATCGGTCCCGCGGCATCAGGCTTTGAATGGCCGTTCCTGCAGGATTTCGTCGAAGCGAACCGCAGCCGCTGCTTCGATGCGGTCAGTATCCACCCCTATCGCGACGAGGCACCCGAAAGCGTCCTGGGTGAGTGGACCCGTGCCCGCGCCTCGCTTGCGGCCTGCACCGCGCCCGGGCCGTGTGCGGAGCTGATAGACGGCGAATGGGGCTACTCGGTCGCCGGCGGCCAATGGACGACGCAGCGTCAGGCCGCGTTCGATGTCCGCATTCGATTGCTCGACGTCATGGCTGGCGTGCCGCTGACCATCCTGTACGACTGGCAGAATGACGGACCGAACCCGGCTGACAAGGAAGCCAATTTCGGTCTGCTCGACTTCCACGGCGCGGCCAAGCCCGCACTCGGTGTGCTGCAGAGCATGATCCATGCACTGAGCGGGCTGCACTACATGGGACAGGTCGCCACGAACCGCCCGGAGGACCTCGTTCTGGCGTTTGGCGCTGACGGCGCCGTCCGGAAATTGGTCGGGTGGACCGCCGGCAAACGGGACAGCGCGGTGACCCTGGCGGAACCCGTGTGCGTGAACGCCGCCGCAGCCGTTACCGAACCGCCTGCCGCCGAACCCTGCGGCCCGGGCAAGTTCCAACTGCGTGCACAGGGCACCCTGCCCCTGTCCGCCGCACCGGCCGCCTTTCCGCTGGCATCCGACGCAGACGGTGTGGCCCGCGTGCAAGTCAGTCAACGACAGAGTTCAAATTGACCTTCGAGAGGTACTGCCCAACATGACTTCTTACCTGAAATCTGTGGACTGGGACAGAATTCGCGAGGCGGTCATCGGCCGCTTCGCCGAAGGGCATGGGTTGATTCTCATTTTTCTGGTGTCAACGATCCTTATCGGCGTCGGCGTCACCTATGCGCAGACCCGGCCTCGCTCCGTACGTGGGCTTTGGCGACATATCCTACCTCCCGGCACGGTTCGGCACCCGTCGACGAAAACCGATTACCTGTTCTGGCTTTCAAAGCGATTGACCATGCCGCCGCTGGTCCTGATCCTCGGCGTGTCCACCGCCGCGGCGGGACACGTGGCGTATTCCCTTCTGACCCGGGTGTTCGGTCCTGCCCAACACCCCGCCCAGCACGCAGGATTTTGGGTGATGTGCGCCTTCACGGCGTGCATGTTGATCGTCTAC